>NVXL01000013.1 GCA_002746115.1 Alteromonadaceae bacterium | reverse complement strand
ATAAAAAATTAGCTTCCAAGAGAACAACAGAATTTTTAAACGGGCTGCTAGAGAGCTTTAATAAGCATCAAGAAGCACTAAATAAAGCTGCTAAAGTAAAGGAGTTATGGCCTAGCGAGCAGGATAGGTTTTCTTATAATAAGCACTACAGCCAACTCATGAAAGAAGCTTGGAAAAATTCGCGAAAAGAATCATTTTTCTCCTCACTATTTTTCGGGAATGAGCAAGTTCTTCTGTATGGAAACAAATCAATCCAATATATTCATCATAACGACGGCATGAAAAGGCATGAAATGCCACTACAGGAGCATAGGCATACAGTTGAGCCAGCAATATTAGACAGGCTCAACCCTCACGGGCTGCAAAACAGACTATGGGAATATAAAATTGAGGGCTGTGATAAGTGAAACTAGTCATTAGGCAATACCTTGCGTCCTTGAAAGAACGTAAAGAGTTGGACGCGCTACTACCTGACTTGCTGTCTCAAATTGGTTTAGAGGTGTTTCTCAAGCCTAGTGTAGGCTCCCGGCAATACGGAGTAGATGTTGGTGCTTTCGGTAAGCTCACACAGAACTCAGAAAATAAGGTATATCTCTTCTCGGTTAAATCGGGTGATCTAGGTAGAAAAGACTGGGACAGCGGCAACCTCCAAGACCTTAGGCCATCTATTAATGAAATTGTCGATGTTTTTATACCTAACCACATACCTGTCGAATATAAGAATAAACCGATTGAGATATGCCTTTGCTTTGGCGGAAACATAAAAGAAGACGTAAGACAGAATGTCACGCAGTATACTCAAAAACAAACGACTGAGAATATGGAATTCTCAGAGTGGAATGGCGATAGACTGGCAGAGTTGATAGAGCAACACATGCTACGTGAGGAATTGTTACCCGAAAATTGTAGAGGTTTGTTGCGAAAATCTTTGGCCATGATCGACGAGCCAGATATTTCATTTAAACACTTCAGCGAATTAATATACCTCCTTACAGATATGAACGGTATGAAGCTAAAACAAGCCCTGGCTTCTATTCGCCAGCTCTACTTGTGCCTTTGGATACTTTATGCGTGGTGCAGAGAGGAGGATAATCTGGAAAGCGTTTATTTATCGCTTGAGCGAGCAGCTCTTTATGCTTGGGATTCGTCTAAGCCTGCACTAGGAAAGAAAAATAAATTAGCGCTTGAAATACAAGAAACCCTTCATGCGATTCTACTACTTAACCTGCAAGTTACCCAACGCTATCTAGAGGTGAAGATTTTACCTCATGTGCAAGTACCTTATGCATTATCTCATGCAGTTAGGTCATCATGCACCCTAGATGTTAATCTGAAAATGTTTGATATTCTTGGAAGGCTGGCTATTGGCGCTATATGGAGTAGTTGGAGCCAGGCACAAGTAGATGATGACAGTGACAAGTTTGAATACTTCTCGAAAAACATCTCACGCTATCAAGCAGCCATCACTAGCTTAATAAATAACAACCCGATTTTACTAACTCCCTACAAAGATGAACAAGCTATAGATATAGCACTAGCACTTTTTGCCTTATCATCCGATCCTTACCAGCTGGATAATATGCACACATGGTTAAATGGCATTACAAATTCTATCTATAATCAGTTTCGTCTTAATGGCCAGTATCCATCGAATATAAATTCCTACGCAGAATTGATAGAACATCCTAAATATAATAGCGAAGAGTATAGAAAAGAAGTAACGAAGGGTTCCGTACTTTACCCATACATTTCAGCAGTCTCGGCCATTTTTGGTTTTTTACAGCCTTACGAAACGGTTCAAAAAATAAAAAAGGAATTTCTACCGCACTGCAATTTTCAAGTGTTTTTCTTTACCGAAGAATCTGAAGAGCATTTCTATAAGTTTGAAAAAACACATGGCGCTACGCTTTCTCACGTGTGCGTTGATGAACTTCCAGAAAAGCTTGTTGAAAAACTTTCAGACGAGTGTAAGCAATCTAACAAGCTCAATGAACTAAGTGCTATTAAATATTCACACTGGCCATTAATCTTAATGGGGTGTAGGCACTATAGACTGCCTGTACCAATGCATTTTTTTATGTCGATGTATGAACAGATTAATCAAGCAGCTGAGGATGAAAATAAAAGTTCTTAAGGCTAGAGTTTTCCATAAGCTCGATCATAAAACGCCTTCCTGCGGGCCACTCAAATTAGTTTTGGGTCGTGGGCTGCACCAGCAATTCATAAAGGGTAACTAACACGGTCAAGCTTTATGGTAATAGATTTGAGGTAACAAAATGAAGTGCTCCCAATGGCTTGAACTCATGAGCCGACTAGGTCTTGCTAACAACGAAGATACCTACACCGCACTCGCGAATGCCTATTCAGAAAAACACCGGTTTTATCACAGTACCGAACACATCAGCGCGGTGTTTAGGCGGCTAGACGACGCAAAAACAGTCTAGTAACTTTGTAGACTATAGCTGTTTTTTGACCTCCCTCATTCTGGGGTATAATAGAAGTGTATTTTTTAAGGCAGAATATTATGTCCATCACTCTCAATGGCTCGGTCGCGGATATCATTTCCGATCAAATGAAAGCTGGTAACTACCAATCACCAGAAGACTTGATCTATGAGGCGATAGAAGCTTTAGTCAAACAAAAAATTGAAAGTGGTATCAATGACGGGCTGGCTGATTTGGAGTCCGGGTGCTGTATGGAGTTGCGTACTGACACTATTGGTGAGGTGCTTTCTAAGCCGCTTTCAGAATGGTAAAAAGGTACAATGTGTACTATCAATATAACGCTCAAAGCAATAGCGCGATTATTGTCCATATCCTTAATTCAGCACTTTTGAAGAATATAACACTCAAGAGGTGATGGTTTATGGATCTGGCCTAATAAGCAGCTAACACGGTCAAGCTTGATGATAGTCGCTTGGAGGCAAAAAAATGCAGCACTCACGATGGTTAGAGCTCATGAGTCGACTAGGCCTTGCTAACAACGAAGATACCTACGCCGCACTTGTGAATGCCTATTCAGAAAAACACCGTTTTTACCACAGTACCGACCACATCAGCGCAGTGCTTCGCCAGCTAGACGAATCCAAAACAGCGCCAAATAAACCCTACGAGCTGGAGTTGGCGCTTTGGTTTCACGATGCGATTTACCAGCCGTTCTCATCGACCAATGAGCAAGATAGCGCTGATTGGGCGGCTCGATTTCTACGCGCCAATGCATGTGGATCTGACCTTGTTAACAATGTTCACAAATTGATTATGGCGACTTGCCATACCGCCTCGCTTTCGACTGACGACGAAAGGCTTATCGTCGATATCGACTTAACTATTCTCGGTGCTTCAGAAGCTGTCTTCCAGCAATTCGATTTGAATGTGCGCAAGGAATATAAGCGTGTTCCCTTGATAATCTACAAGCGTAAACGTAAAGCCGTTTTACGCAGTTTCCTTGAACGCGATCGTATTTATCAATGTGATGATTTCTTTGAGCGCTTTGAAGTTCAAGCGCGGATAAATCTAAAAGCGTCGATCAAAAACCTGTAAGAACAGCGTTATCAAAAAAATTGGAATCAAGCCCCTGCTTGTGATTGACTTCATGGTGTTCTGGGGTTACAGTTATTTCTGTTAATACAGAAATAACTGTAACAACTAAACCGCAGTAACGACCAAACGATAGTAAAGGCAGGTAGCAGCCATGAGCAAAATTCTCACAATTACCCCCGTTATGCAGCGTTACATCCTACATTGGGGCGAAATGGGCACCCGCTGGGGAGTTAATCGCAGCGTTTCTCAGATTCATGCATTACTTTATCTCTCTCCAGAAGCCCTCAGCGCAGAAGACATCGCCAGTTTGTTGTCCGTGGCGCGCTCCAATGTCAGCAATAGCTTAAAAGAGTTACAGTCACGCCGCCTAGTCGTAACCGAGCAGGTGCTAGGGGATAGACGTGATTACTTTAAAGCCCAAGGCGATACTTGGGAGATGCTGATCACTATCATTGAAGAACGCAAAAAACGCGAACTCGACCCAACCCAAGAAATGCTAGTGCAGTGCGTGGCCGAGATGGCAAATGACAAAGACACGCCAGAGAGCGTTAAATCCAAAATTCGAGGTATGGCTGAGTTTGTCGGGAGCTTATTAGAATGGTTTGAACAAATGAAAAGCCTCCCGCGTGGCTCGTTGATTAAATTAATCAAAATGGGAAAAACTATCAGCAGATTTATGCCGGGTAAACGCGGATAAGAACAAAATATCTACAGCAAGGACTCAAAATAAGGGGATAGACCATGAGTAAAATGCCGCCTAAAGTCGATAAGTTAGCTCCGGCAAAAACTGACGCTAAACCTAGTTATCGTAGTTTATTAGGTGAAGCAGCATGGAAGCGCCTACACCCAGAAATTCGAGAGCGTTTTTGCGCGACCGATAAAGGCGCCTTTGCACTTTATCGTGGCTCGATGGATTATGTACATTTATCGCCAGCGGGCAAAATATTCGCGCATTTATGTCGTATTATCGGCACTCCCTTAGCGCTTTACTGCGGTAAAAACGTTCCCATTGATGTTAAAGTTTATGCCAACCCAAAGCTCGGTGGTATGACTTGGGATCGTTATTATCATTATCAAAATAAGCAAACTAATCGCGTTAGATCTACCAAGTGCATCGATGAGAAACTCGGATTAATCGAAGTCGTCGGGGCAGGTTTTGCGATGAATTTAAAAATATACGAAAACCAAGGTGCGCTGGGTTTTGTCAGTACTCGGTTTTTTTGCAAAATAGGGCCGTGGCGAATTCCCATCCCAAGCTTACTAACTCCCGGAAAAACCGTCGTTGAGCAACGTGTATTAGATAATGGCCATTTCCAATTTAGTTTGCATGTAACCCACCCTTGGTTAGGGCAAGTCTTTGCTCAGCAGGGTTGTTTTAAACAGCAGTGTGATGTTTCTAATAATGAGTGATTATATGAACGATGACCGGAATGAAAGCGGAAAATCTAGTGAATTCGAAAAAATGCGACTAGGGGAAAGCTTTGATCGTAATAACCCCGAAATTACTGAAATACGCACAAAAGCAGAAGCCCTATTAATCGCCATTAACACTTCAACGAGCGATAAAAGTCGAGTTCTGTTTGATCAGTTATTTGATCATCTTGGAGAAGGCTCCATTGTGCGTCCGCCTTTTCAGTGTGAATTCGGAAAAACAATATCGATTGGTGATCGGAGCTTCTTAAATTCCGGCGTCATTATGTTGGATAACGCGGATATTCGTATTGGCAACCACGTAATGATTGGCCCAGGCACCCATTTTTATACGCCTACGCATTCATTAGATTATCGTGAACGACGCAATTGGCAAGCGTATAGCCAGCCAATAGTGGTCGAAGACGACGTTTGGATTGGTGGGAATGTATGTATTTGCCAAGGCGTTAAAATTGGCGCGCGCTCAGTCATTGCGGCGGGCAGCGTCGTCACTGAAGATGTGCCTTGCGATACCCTTGTCGGGGGAACTCCGGCTAAGAAAATACGACAACTTGAATTCGAAGATAAAGGCGAGATGCCTTTGTAAAAGTAGATATTAGTAAAAGCCTGCAGGCGGCACTACATCAGCACAACGTCAACACTATCGAGCTGACCCGCATCGTCGATTACTACCAGCTGATGCTTGCCCTTTTCCTGTAACAAATAACTTAAGCGTCGGCCTACCGAGACTGATTTTAAATAAACCCCGTCGACATACCAATGGTGCTGCCCCTGACCGCCAACCGCGTGTAATTCTATCGGGCTCCCCTGTGCACTCTGATTCACGCGATAAGTATTCCCCTGTGCAGTACTCGTGATATGTACCGAGCTACTCAGTGCCGATATCGTGTCGTCTTTGCAGTTTTTATCTGCAGGGGGTAATTGATGGGCAAGTCTTAACTTATAGGGCAGCCAAGGCTGTAAGACCTTTGGCCAAAGCGCGAGCGTTCGTTTCTCGCTATCTGCGTTTTGGCAGCGGGCATTAATGCGGCGTTTATGTTTTGGGTCGTACCAATACGTGAGGGTATTGGCTTGCCAGCTTTTGGCATCAGCGTGGTGCCAAGTGGGGGGAATGCTGTCTTTAATCAGCCAAGTATCGTGCTCACGTTGGCAGTGGGCTTCGGTTTGCTCGCTTTTTAATGTGCCGAGGGGCCAGCAAATTTTGGCTTTAACGACGTTCTCAGGCTTCGTGATCGGCTGGCTACTTATGCCAATATGATCCGCTACCGAAAAGAGCAGCGGTCCTGCACTCATCCGGCCATTACTGCCGGGAATGGGAGTGCCATCTGGGCGACCCAGCCAGATACCGATGGTATATTCCGCATTAACACCAATTGCCCAAGCATCCCGAAATCCATAGCTGGTGCCCGTCTTCCAAGACAGATCGCTGTGGCTGCCACTGCTGTAGTGTTGGCTGTGTAATTCACCCGGTCGGCTCACGCCGCTTAATATATCTTGCACAATCCAAGCGGCCTCAGGGGACATAAAATAGCGCGGGTGTCTATTACTATTAATATTGTTAGGCGTCGGTGCTTGGTGATTTTTTACGGTGGATACATTAGCGCTCTGGGTAAATTGCAAATCAACCGTTTTACCGCCACGTGCTAAGGCCATGTAGGCACGCACCAGTTGCTCCAAACTAATACCGGCGCCCCCTAAAGCGATTGCGAGGTTGGGGGTATGGCCGGGGATGGTCAGCGGGACGCCAGCCTGCGCCATCGCGGCGGCAAACTTACGCTCGCCTAAGCGCGCCAATACATCAATTACCGGTAAATTTAATGAACGCTGCAAAGCTTCCGTAACGCTTACGGGGCCTGAAAAACCCTCGTTAAAATTACCGGGACGATAATTGCCCCAAGTGCGCGGAACATCCGCAAGTAATGACTTTGAATGAATTAAGCCTGCGTCCATTGCTTGCGCATAAATAAAGGGTTTTAAGGTGGAGCCGGGGCTGCGAATAGCTTGCACCATATCAACGTAACCAAAGCGCTCACGGTTAGCAAAATCAGCCGTGCCTAAATACGCTTTTACTTGAGCACTGTTATTTTTTACTACTAAAACCGCAGCCGAGGAGCCTTTTGGGAAGCGCTCAATATAATCTTTTAAATAGTCCGCAAGTGCTTGCTGTAAATCACCATCAATAGTGCTGTAAATCGCCTGTTGGCCATTGCCTTGGCGTAACAAACGTCGGGATAATAAGGGCGCATGTTGCTGACGATGCGCCTTAAAAGCAAAGACTTGTTCTTGCTTAGCATCACTGACAAGCTCGCTAGACCACACCTTTAATTGCTGCATTCTGTCGAGGACTTTGTTTCGTGCTCCCTCGGCCTTTTCTGGGTGTAAATCCGGGCGAAAACGTGTCGGGGCTTGAGGTAACACCGCTAACAATGCAGCCTCTGCGTGGCTTAAGTCGCTAGCGGGTTTATTTAAGTAGGCGTAACTTGCCGCTTGCACGCCTTCAATGGTGCCGCCAAAAGGGGCTATATTGCAGTACAACGTTAAAATCTCAGATTTAGATAAATGATATTCCAACTGTAAAGTACGTAATATTTGATAAAGCTTGCCGCCCATATGGCGTGAGTGCGGATGCAATAAACGCGCAACCTGCATAGATAAAGTCGAACCGCCGGAAATAATACGTCCGTGACGAATATTTAAATACATCGCTCGAATTAACGCGAGTGGATCAATGCCTGGGTGTTGCCAAAAACGTTGATCCTCATAGCTTAGTAGCGCTTGTAGATAATAAGGTGAGACGCCATCGAGTTTAACCGGGTAGCGCCAAACGCCTTTTTTATCAGCAAAGCGGCTGAGTGGTCGATTTTGATCGTCGACCACCACACGAGCAAATAGGGCTTGGCGCTCGGGCAACTCTAAGGGGTAGTGCCGATCGAGCAGCCAAGCCAGTGCGGGTATTAACGCAACTAGAAAAGCACTCATAACAACTTTAATAAAAGGGAGAGCACGCGCACGATTTCTCATCGCTCTACTCCTGCTTACTGCGCCACATTTTTAATTTCGACTTGTTTCTCAGTAGAGCCAATCGCGCGTCGTTCTGGTCGGTACATGTCTTCGACTAAGGGCGCAGGGACTTTAAATATACCGGGGCTTACGGCACGAACCATATAAAATAAGTTCATTACACTGTGGCGACGAATATCTAAAGCCGCAACATAGCGATCATCACGAAACTCTTGATGTTTTATTTTCGTTTTTGCCATTAATTTAGAGAGTTTTTTGCCATCGATTTTAAAATCATCGAGGTTTATTGCGTGAGCTAGATTTTGGTTTTCAAGCTCAAAACCTGCGGGTAATAAATCCACCACCAAGGCGTCAGGCACCCGGTGCTCAGCGGATACGCTGATATGCGCAATAAATAACTCGCCGACTTTCGCCGTTGATAACTTAATGGCTTTACCTTCACTGTTATACCACTGGCGCTCAATGCTTAGCTCATTACTGCTAGGCTTAGGTGCTTCAGTACCGTGGGCGCTGATTTGAACGTCCACAAAGAGTAATGTATCCGCTGTTGAGCGCACACTAAAGCCTTGAGTACTTTGCTCATCATCTAGTAAGCGGCTGGTATTGCCTTGAGCACTAATCTTCTCGTAGGGTTCGGCGTTACCTAGGATTAGCTCGGCTTGCCAAGTGCTGCCCATGTGCTGGTTCAGTGCAATTCCGGCTAAAAACAGCGCGCTGCGCTCTTGCGTGCTAAACCACCTTTCCTGTTGGATGGCGTCGGCTAAGTAGAAACTTAGCTTTTTGGCATCATTTTGTGTGGACTCTATGCTGCTTAACAAGTGAATCATCATGCCTGTATCACGTATTAGGCTCCCGTAATCGCCATAATATTTATCACGATAACTTGGCATTTCTTTTAAGGCTTTTTTGATCGCTGCCTGGCCACGTTTTTTATCGCCCATATTCACCAAGGCAATTCCCAGCTGCACTTGCGACAGCGGTGAGCGTGCGTGGTCAAACTTATTGTCGTAAAGTTGCCGTAATGAGCCTAGCGGGGCTTGGTTAACGCGGGACAGTACGTAAGCGGCATAGGCCTTATAGGCAAAGGTATAATGCTTAGGGTCGTGACTCCAGCGCTCGCGTATATAGCGGCCATTGCGGTTAACGTAAGCTTTAAGGCGTTTGAGGGTTTTATCAAGCATCTTTTGTGGAATATGTACGCCCATGTCTTCTGCACTCAGTAGAAAATCTCCGACGTAAGCGGTCAGCCAGTGCTCTTCATTTGAGCGGTTGCTCCATAAACCGTAACCACCGTTATTTAGCTGTAAAGAGGATAAGCGGTTAATGCCGGTGTTAATCATGTCGAGGCGTTTTTCGTCATTCACGGTTTTAATACCAAAGCGAGCTTGGTTGGCTTCACTTGCATAAGTGAGGGGAAAGGCGCGTGAGGTGGTTTGCTCTAAGCAGCCATAGGGGTAGGCGAGCAAGTGTTGCAATTGGCTTTGCAAATTCATATTCGGGGTGGAATTAATGCTAATTAAGCTTTTAATACTGCCGGGCAAGGCCTTGGGTAATTGTGAGGTTTTAACCGTTAATTGTTCGCCGGCACTTAGCACTTTGCGATGTTGTTGAATAATGGCTGGGTAGGGTGGCCTTACGCCCAGCTGCCAATAGCGGTCAAAGTCTTTAATGCCTTTGCCACTGACTTCTAAACGAATATCGGCAAGGTGCTGATAGCCTGTTGCTTCCACTGGGAAGTTTAGGGTTCGTTTTTCTTTAGGCTGCAATACCATCGTGTTTTCAATGCTGTCGGTTTTTCGATCTGACTCTAACAAGGTGACCGGACCCATTAGCGAAAATTTAGTGCTTAAACTTTGGACTTTATCCGTCATGTTGCGGAAATCTACTGCGAGCTGGGATTTGTCGCCAGTGGCTAAAAAGCGCGGCATCGCAATTTGCGTCACTATGTCCGCCGCGACTGTGAGTTCTTTATCGCTATGACCAAAAGCACTGTCGGAAAAAGCCAGCGCCATTAAGCGTAAGCGACCATTAAAGTCGGGCAGATTCAGCGGCACAATGGCGCGCCCATCGGCGTCAACGGTGACGCGCCCGCTAAACAAGGACACAATTTGCACCTGTGATTTTGGCGCATCACCCCCGTGACTTAAGTCTTCATCACCACCAAAACGTAAACGAGCTTCTTTGGCGCCTTGTTGTTCTATGACCTTGTGGTACAGATCGCGTGCCGAGACCTCATAACGACGTTGACCAAAAAAGGCCTCGTGTGGGTCGGGTGTTTCAAAGTCGCTAATACTTAATACGCCAACGTCTACTGCCGCTAAGGTTAGGTAAATTTCGCTGGTATCGGCTTGATTGTTGGAGTTGCCGGGGTTGTCGGAGCTATTAGACGGAGCGCGGCGCACCGTTAGTTCCGCTTGCAGGGCAGTATTCGGTAGGGATTTATTTGGGATATTAATCTCAATATCCAATTTTCGTGCTTCTCGGTCGAGCGGTAAATGAATCAAACCAAAGCTGCGTTTAGGCGTGAGGTTTTTCTTTTTACTGCTCGGTTGTAACAATAAGGTGGTGATATAAATATTATGCTGTTGCCAGCTTGGGTCGATAGGAATCTCAACCTTCTTGCCGTCTTTACCAACCCGAAYACGCTTGCTCCACAAGGGGCGATCGCCTTCGACAAGTACCAGTACTTCGCCAGCTTCAGGAGGCACGATATTTAACTGTGCGATATCGCCGCCAAGGTAGGCGCCTTTATCTAATGCAAGCGTGACCTTGTCTGGGCGGGCACTGTCTGAGCCTTGTTGAGAATCCTGCCAGCGTGAGTACCAGTTATAACCGGCGTAAAAACGTAAACTTGTGATGGTGTTATTTTCGGGGTTGCGGACTTCTAAGCGGTAATTCCCCCATTCGACATCGACGTGAATCTGGGCTTTTTTATCGCCCGTAATACTGAGAGACTGACTGTTGGCCGTGTATTCTTTATCGGTCCAATCCCAATACCAGCCTCGGTTCGAGTCGTGTGTCCAAAAATACTGGCGCTCTTCTCGTATCAGCTGAACATCAAGGTTAGGGGCTGCATGTAATTGGCCTTGAGCATCGGCATTGACGATGTCAAAACTGATTTTACTATTGGCATCCGGGTTGTTGTCGCCAAAATGTGGGCGAATGCCGAGATGAGTGTCGTGCGGCCATATGAGCTGCGTATGGGAGCGGCTAACGGCGCGGCCACCGCTTTCGTATACGCTACTGATTAGCGTCACTTTTAAGGGGGATTGAATGCGCTTCCAGCGGGATTCAAAGGCTAGGGTGATTTTCCCCTCATCGTCTAAGCGGTAATCGGGCAAATCAAAATTACGTTCCGGTGGGTTTTCTTCAATATGACCAAAAACATAATTAGGTAATTGCGGCAGTGCCTCGCGCCATTGCCTTACGTTAACGCGTGTGCCTAAACGATTTCCGCTAGCGGGGGCGCCATAAAGGTATTCACCTATCACAGGAACGCTCATGGGCTGCGCGGCATCTTGCTCGACGCTACTGTCGGGGAAGGTGAGTTTTAAGCGTTCAGGTAAAAATTCTTCGACTTTAAAAGGGTAAATAGCAGGTTTTTTAAGCGGCCCGCGTACCACCAACTCCCAATTGCCGAGAGGGGCGTCCGAAGGAATTAACCAGGTATGATGGTAATAACCTGCTTGATCCTCATGCCAATTAAATTCAGTGGCGATAGAGCCATTGGGACGGCGAATACTGACGGGCAAAGTAGCGGCTTGGGTTGGGCGACCATCCCCATTACGCAGTAAGCCATTAAAATCGATGATTTCGCCGGGGCGATATAAGTCCCGTGGGCTATAAACAAAAAATTCGACTGGCAGCTGTGGTCGGTGACCGAGATCAAATTCGGATAAATCAAGGGCAGGTTTTTTTAATTCGATTAAAGAAAAGTGATTTTTATTTTTTGCTATGAGTAAGCGGGCGTCTTTTAAATCCCCCAAAAAGCTGACTAAACCGTTTTTGGTGGAGCGGGCTTCTTTGATTATTTGGTTTTTGTTATCTAACAAACTAAGGCTAACGTTAGCCATGGCTTTGCCGCTGGCGAGGGAGCTAACGTGCACATCCATTTGGTTTTCATATTGACGCAGATGTAAGCCGATATCGGTGACAGAGAACCACAACAAGTCTTTGTCATAATATTCCCCGGCGGCGTGCAACACCGCTAAATAGACACCCGGCTGGCGTAGGGGCTTGGCGCTGGCCACCCGAATGCTGCGGTTAACTCGGGTGTTTTTGGGTGCGTTGATTTTATAACGACCAGAATAAGCTAAATCACCATAGGCGCTGACACGATTAACGTAGCTCGGATAGCTGGACTTGTATTCCATGTCGCTGAGGAATTCATTGATCTCATCATCGCGGATCTTATAAAAATCGATATTTATTTCGGGAGTGTTCACCGCTGTCACCGGCAAACCGGCATTGGCGCCATCGCCAAGAAATACGCCTTGGGTATCGAAACTTGCCGTCGCGGTCAAATCACGGGTGATGATGCTGCTTGTGAATGACTGCTTAAGGACTTGCCCGTTGGCGGCTTTAAGGCCTTGGTAAATACTCACTTCGTAATGTGTATTGGGTTCGCTATGATCAAACCAAGCGATTTTTCCTGAGTCGGACAATACCCAACCCCCATCTACAAGCCCTGCTTTTTTAACACTGACGTTAAAAAATGACTGAAAATCTTCACCCGGATCAAGCGTGCTCGACAAGGTCACCGCCAAGGCGTTACGCCCCTCACGGTTACGTTCTGAGACGTCTATGACCTTAAGTGACCCGACGCTCTGTGCGTAGGCCTGTGTTGCACTACAAAGGATAAATGAGAATGCTAGAAGCCACCGAAGGGTGATCCAAAATTGTTGCCGTAACTCAGTCATTGTTGCTCTCCGCAGAGGTATTAACGGTGTTGATGAGGGCACATTACACGAATGTTTAGTCTAGTTGGGTGATATGAAGCTTATAGAAGGATATGGGCTTTTTCCGGTGAAAAGGTGGCCAAAATGCGTCGAGATTATGATCAATTGTGCTTGTCGGGAGAGGAAGTCTAGACGTATAGGAGGCAGACCTACTTTAGGCGTCTAAACTATATAGATGTAGGCTAAGGCAGAGCAGGAATAGGTGATTCATAATGAGAAAGATAAACATTCCATTTTTGGCGCTCTCTTTAATCTCGATAGTAATTTGGACGATTGTGTCTTTAGTATCGCTTTTCTGGAATATAAAAAACATCCAAGATTCAAGTATTACATTAGCGACAGCCGAAGCTCGTGCTAACTGGAATAAAGACCAGGCCTTCAGGGGCTGGGCAACATTGCACGGCGGGCTTTATGTAGTACCAAATGATCGAACTCCGCCTAACCCCTACCTCGCCCATCTTCCCAAAAGAGACGTCGTGACGACGGATGGTGTGAAATTAACTCTTATGAACCCAGCCTACATGATGCGCCAGATGACAGAGGAGTATGAGGAATTGTATGGAGTAAAAGGGAGCATAACGGGGAAGGTGTTATTAAATCCAATAAACAAAGCGGACGAATGGGAATTTGCGGCTTTGGAACGTTTTGATCGAGGCGTAACCGAAGTGGTTGAAAAGACGTCAATCGATAATGTGGAATACTTACGGCTAATGAAGCCTCTGATAATGAAAAAAGGCTGTGTGAAATGTCATGGGCATTTAGGCTTTATAGAAGGCGATATTCGCGGCGGCGTCAGTGTATCCATACCTCTAGAGCCATATAATATGGCAGTTGAGGAAGCGTCTAAAGCGTTGTTTTTAACGCATTTCACCGTTTGGCTCATGGGGCTCATGGGGATAAGCCTTTTTATCTACTATGCAAGAATGCAACATCTTGAGCTTAAGCGAGCCCATTCAGTACTTGAAGATCGAGTAAAAAAACGCACTAAAGAGTTAAGAGAAAGTGAGGCTCGATTGCGGATGATTATGAATACAGCCGCTGACGCAATCATTACCATCAATGACCGGGGTTTGATAGAATCATTTAACGCCTCCGCAGAAAGTATGTTTGGTTATAAAGAAAGTGAAGTAATAGGTGAAAATGTTAGCTTGCTAACAAATGATCGTGATAAAGGCCAGCATGATAATTACCTAAAAAATTACCAGAAAACGGGAGAAGCAAAGATAATCGGAATAGGGCGAGAAGTTGTCGCTAAGACTAGCAGCGGGCGAGAGTTTCCTATCCATCTTTCAGTCAGCAAGTCAGTTTCAGGTAATAAGCTAATTTATACTGGAATAATTCACGATATTAGTGATAGAAAAAAATATGAGCGAAATTTATACCAAGCTAAAGCTGAAGCTGAGAGTGCAAATAAATCAAAATCTATCTTTCTATCCTCAATGAGTCATGAACTGCGAACACCACTCAACTCTATATTGGGGTTTAGCCAACTGCTAGAAATTGACCCTACGGGATCACTAAGCGAGGATCAAAAAGAGGCGATTACCTTTATTCGCAGCGGTGGTGAGCACTTACTGGAATTAATCACCCAGGTGCTTGACTTATCTAAGATAGAGTCAGGAAATATCACAACATCTATAGAATCAATAAAGGTGTCAAGCATTTTAAATGCGTGTATTTCTATGGTAGAGCAAGCCGCTATCAAAAACAAAATATCAATAATTAAGGACGATATACCTGAGGCGTTAGAAACGATCTTAGCCGATAAAACTCTTTTTAGGCAGGTGGTACTAAATCTGCTCTCCAACGCGATTAAATATAATAAGGAGAACGGCGAGGTCAAAATCACTACTAAAGCAACAGCTCAAGACAAACTGCGAATCATTGTTAGTGATACCGGCATTGGAATTCCAAAAGAAAAACATCTCGAGGTTTTTCAGCCGTTTAATAGGCTAGGCGCAGATGCTACTGATATTTCAGGCACGGGTATAGGCTTATCGATATCTAAGCGACTCATTGAGGTTATGGGCGGTGCTATTGGTTTTGATAGTGAAGCTGGGAAAGGTTCGTCTTTCTGGGTGGAGGTGCCACTGAACAATAATGAATATTTGGTGCCAATTAATGAGAGTGTGGATAATACCCTCGGGAATTTAGACGATGATTTGAGTTGTACCTCAGGCACAATTTTATATATCGAAGATAATCTAAAAAACTTAGCGATGATGCAGTCGTTTATAAAACAGTTTGAAAAACTAGTATTGATTACAGAGAAAAATGCCGAGGAAGGTATAGAGACCGCAATACGAGAGCATCCAGATCTAATAATCCTAGATATAAACTTACCGGGAATGAATGGGCTAGAAGCACTTAAGGTGCTACGAAAAGCTGATACAACACAAAGCATTCCAATAATTGCTCTCACCGCTGCAGCGACAAGGGAAGATGTCGAGGATGGCAATTTAGCCGGGTTCGCTCATTATTTAACAAAACCCGTACAGTTGGGGGAACTCCTCTCCGTTATCCTTAGTAGTTTAAGGTAATAATATATAAGTCTTAGCCTTCATCTTTCTCCGTCTTGAGGCATAAGTCTAGGGTTTTGATGGCTCGCTTTCGCTAAACTCGATGTCTGGTGCTATTATTGAGGGAAGGTAATAGCGTCATAAATTGTACAAAATAGTACCAATACGGTGATGTGGGGCTCTGTCCCAAACTCTGTGAGCCTTAGAGGGGGGCGGAGGCAAGTGTCATGCATGAAATCAAAAATAGACCGATATTAATCGTCGACGACGAGCTAGCGAACTTAAAGCTTTTAGAAAAAACACTTAGCTATGACGGGTACACTAAAATAGCCTTGATTCAAGATTCAAGGAATGTGCTCGCGCACTATCAGAGTGCGAGACCAGATCTAGTCCTGCTGGATCTAAATATGCCTCATCTCAATGGCTTTAGTATCCTAGAGGCGTTTAGAGCGCTAGATGATCCGCTTATGCCTCCTGTCATTGTCATTACGGCTCAGGATGATCGTGAGAGCCTTGTAAAGGCATTTGAGCTTGGTGCTAGAGATTTTATTACCAAGCCATTTGACCGGCTTGAACTTTTAATGCGTGTTCGTAATTTACTTGAGGTCTATGCGGCACATCGATATCAGCGGAAAGAGAATAAAGCACTAGAAGAGGTCGTTCATTCGAGAACGGTTGAGTTGCGACGGACTAAGCTTGAAATTATACGACGACTCGGAAAAGCCGCTGAATATAAAGATGAAGAAACTGGCAACCATATATTGCGAATGAGTCGAGTTTCTGAGCTAATAGGAAGGGGAAGTGGCTGTAATTCTGAGGGTTGTGAGCTTTTACTTCACGCCAGCCCTATGCACGATATCGGCAAGATAGGAATCCCCGATAAGATTTTATTGAAGCCCGGGAAGTTGACCCCGGATGAGTTTGAGATAATGAAAACTCACGCAAAAATAGGGGCTGAACTGCTGTCCGGAGATTCGTCGGAAGTTTTGACCACGGCGAGTATTATTGCGTTGATGCATCATGAAAAATGGGATGGGAGTGGCTATCCTAAAGGTTTAAAGGGAGACAGTATTCACCCTTTCGCGCGAATAGTTGCCGCGGCAGACGTGTTTGATGCTTTGATGTCGGACAGGCCTTATAAAAAAGCGTGGACTGCAGATGAGTCTTTTAAATATTTGAGCGACAACAGCGGCTCGCATTTTGATCCAGAAGTCATACGTGTTTTTCTTTCGTTAAGGGTCGAAGTGCTGGAAATATATGCAGAATACGGTTAGCGTGTACCTCCCCTTCTCTTGTGGAATAGCCTTGTTGAATGGCCTTGTTATAGTATTGCCGTTTAGTCGGAACCCTGCTCTTTGATTCTGAAAAATAGGTCGTTTTCATCTTTTACGCCGTTAAAGCCAAAGGCTTCAATATTGGCGTCGTTGTTTGCTTTCAGTTCTTCCAGCTTGGATATGGCGTTTGGCTGATTTTCGTTTGCCAACGCTATGGCGGCATAAAGCTGTTGGGGCAGGTTCTTGGCGTTGAGATAAGCTTCGAGCTTCACTGATACGGATTTAAGCCCAGCTATATATAGCCAGTAGAATTCAAAACTGTCGCTGTCTTCCCAGGACTCAATCTCTTCTATTACTTTCGGTTCACTCAGATCTGTGGCCAATGCCCTTATCGTGTCCAGTTCTCCCAGTAGTACGCTTAATTGGCTTTCCTCGTTGCCATAGGATTTTTCAATGGACTTAAAAATATCTTGAAGCTTATCGGTTAGCATATCTCTCGCTTAGTATGTAACGCAGGCGGTAGCGGCTGCCTAGCGTCCGTCTTGATCAAAACGTATGTAAATGTATGAGTTAAGAATAACTCGGTCTAAAAAAATGAAAGCTAAAGCGGCAATTGTTTTCAAGTGCCAATATAATGATTCTGGTGACATTCGGGTGATGTCATATGTAATTTCATTGAGCGCGTCGCTTTACAACAAGGAGCAGGCTATGTCAGTCACAAGCACTTTTTTACTATTAGTTTTCCCTCAATTACATCGTTTTCACCAGCAGCCAGACTCCTTTATTGCCTGATTCTTGATGGGTGGTAAGGCCGTATAGGCTTCAGTCGGTTTAGTTAAAATACTGGCTTTGTTGTTGATGTTTCGATATTTAGCCCTTATATATAGTGCTAGCGAAGTTAGGCGAGACAAGGTTAAAAACAACACCAAAAGCGAGGTTAAAATGAGCACTGACAATCCGTTAATAAATTATAGGCACATGGCTGTTATCGATAGCGCAAGCTTTATTAAAATCTGGCGATCCTACGATAAGGACTTATCGGGGTATATTGATGGCGGTGAGATCACTCAGCTTGTTAGTGATTTGTTGTCGAGTGAAAATGAAAGCCCTTCGGTGGAGTTAGTGGCGCAAATTGCCGAATCTTTTTTAGCCGATTTCGATAAAAATCATGACGGAAAATTCAGCCTTTATGAACTTTCATTATTGCTACCTGTTGAGCAAAATCATTTAAAAGTTTATGCCGGTGGTGCAAGTGTTTCACGCGAAGATTATGACGTGATCTTTGATAAATATGATCGCAATTGTAATGGCACTATTGCGAATGATGAGMTCAGCGGGTTTGCTATGGATYTATTAATGGCTCAGGGGCGYGAAGAAATTTTAATGGCTTCGGTTGATGATTATGCTGCTATGATTCTGGCCTTGTTTGATACAGATAAAAACGGCGAGCTATCTAAAGAAGAATTAAGACCACTACTTATGGCCAGCTAGGCGTCTACAGTAGTAAATCATGCTAACCTACCGCCCTTTAAATTAAGGGGCGTATATCATGCAAACTCAGTGTCACAATGCACAAATCATCACGCCAACGGGTGATATGCAAATTCAAGTATTTCGTCCCCAGGACTCTGGGCGCTTCCCCGTCATCATCTTCTACTCCGAGATATTTCAGATAACCGCACCTATTGCGAGGAGCGCAAATATTCTAGCAGGGCTGGGGTTTGTAGTGCTTGTACCTGAAGTATTTCACGAGCTTAATCCGATGGGCACAGTGCTGGGTTACGATGATGAGGGTAAGGATAAAGGTAATCAGGATAAGGCGACTAAAGCGCTAGAAGATCACGATAGTGATACCCAGGCGATGGTAGATTTTTGCAAAGCTCAGGATTACTGCCAAGAAAGCATTGGCGCCATGGGTGTGTGTATTGGCGGGCACTTGGCCTTCCGTGCGGCACTTAATACTGAGGTAAAGAGCGCATTCTGCTTGTACGCCACTGATATTCATAGCAATAGTTTGCCCTGCCAGCAGGGTAACGACAGTCTCTCACGCGCTAAGGATATTGAAGGCGAGGTGTTTATGATCTTCGGCAAGCAAGACCCGCATGTTCCGCAAGAAGGGCGCCTTAAGCTGTATACACACTTTCAAAGTGTCGGTCTAAATTATCAGTGGTTGGAGGTGAATGCGGTGCATGCTTTTATGCGTGATGAAGGTGAGCGTTATGACCCCGCGCTGGCGCTTGAAATGTATGCTCGTGCCCAGCAGTTTTTTCAAAGAACATTACGTTAAGCTCTTAGATTTTCAGTAGTAACGGTTGTTGCCCTATCTATTCCTGTTAAATGTTAGGGCTGACCATAATAATATTTAATGAGCCATCCATCGTCTTTAAATCAGCGTGTTTTTTCTCAATCGAGACTGAAATAGAATAAACATTTGTACCATTCGCCCGATCTTTTTGATGTTTATTCGCAATGTCGCTTGGCGCAGCAGTAGGGGTATTACATCGTAAGAGCTGCCATCGCGCTTAGGTCAACAATGAGATATGTTGACGCAAGCGCGAGATGTCGTTATTTGCCAGACATTACAAATTCGACTTCAAAGTTGTGACGGCCTGTTTAATACGCTCGACAAAGGTAAACTCAGTAAGGTCTTTGAATTCACCTGAATCAAAAAATACCCCTTTGCAGTATGTGCAGGCTTCAAACTCTATATGTAGCTGAGTTCGATCAACCATTTTGGTGGTCTTTTTATGGCATTCTGGGCACTCAATGTCTCTAAGCTCATTATAGGTGGCTTTTGCTTCATCAGAGTTGCTGTCGATTTCTCTGACGCCCTTTATTGTTTTGGCCAATTCATGACTACCGTCACGAAACCATATACCTGCACAGCCAGAACACTTTAATGCGGAGAATGAATCAGTTTCAATTGCGTTCATTTGACACTTACACTTCGGGCAAATCATATGGATTCCTTGGTCTTGTTCAGGTTTGTTTTGATGAGCCGCGCCGTTCGGCGTCTAGCCCTACCGTTCGTTCAAACTGTGCACTAGGTGTTCGACCGCAATCTATCCCCAGTCCTTTATATAGTCAAGCCTACAAGGGTTAAAACGCAAGGTATCATCTACTTTCTATACCTTACTTTAGCAAACCCGATAATAGTTCGTATATCTGAAAAACCAATATGTATTACAGGTATTACCCATTTTACCACTATGTGAAATTTGCATACAGTGCGAGCTCCATTAAGACCATTGTGAGACTGTAAGCCATGACCTTCGTAGTGAGCGAGAACTGTATTAAATGTAAGCATACTACCTGTATTGAGGTGTGCCCAACGGATGCCTTTAGAGAGGGGCCAAACTTTCTCGTAATTGACCCCGAGGCCTGTATAGACTGCAACCTTTGTCCGGTAGAGTGCCCGATCGGCGCAATATTTGAAGAAGATGATTTACCTGAAGAGCAAAGACATTTCATTGAGCTTAATGCTGAGTTGGCCTTGGTGTGGCCGGAGATTACAGCAGTAAAAGAGCCGCTGACCGACCATGAACTTTGGGACGGTGTTGAGAATAAGTTACCGCTGCTCGAAAGACGCAGCGCGTAAAGAATATACTTGCCAAATTTAGTCTAATTGGGTCATGAATGTTACTCCCCATTTGCTTAACCTAGCAACGACTGCCATGGGCAAGTAAGGAAAAATGCGCCCAAGGGGATGGGAATAAATTCATAATTGGCGCCACTTTAGAAGATGCTGAACTAGGTAACTTGCTTGAGCGCGCAGCCTTGCTTGTGGGATAGCTATCGCTGTCACACGCTTAGTGGCTGCTGTATACTTTGTCGGACGTTCATTACCTGATTTCCGAGAGTGTAGATGGCAGAGCAAGCCACCGATAATGCCCACAAGATTGTAAGTTTAATCTATGAGACAGCCGAGGATGTGGAGCTTTGGCCAACACTACTTGACGCCTGCAAAACAGAATTACAGCAAGGTGGCGATGCTAACCACCGTGAACGCCCACCTAGCTCAGAAGACGAGAACATACTGGCCTCACACCTGCTTCGGGCGCTTAGAATTAATCAACGTATCGAAAAAATGCAAAACGAAATCGGTGCGGCAAAGAACGTACTGGATTGTTTGCCGATGGCAATTATGACCGTCGATGCGCAATGCTCAATTGTCAGCGCGAACAAATTGGCACATAAAGTCGTATCTAGTTCTTCTTTACTGAAAATTGAAAATGGCACCATTTACGCCACGCGTGAAAATGCTGGATTAAAACGTATCGTCGTAGCCACCTTAGGCGGCATGAATACCAGCAAAGAGAATTCTAGCGCCATTAAGTTGGCCGATGTACAAGCCAATAGTTATTTATCTATTTTTGCGGTAAAGACTACCGATAGCTCAGACCCGTTCGGCCGTGAGTGCTGCACTTTATTTATCGTATCAAATGTATTATCCGATTTTGTCTCTCCCGACGTGTTACGCCGGGTTTACAAACTAAGCCCTGCCGAGTCACGCTTAGCACACAAGCTCGTGAGCGGTGACTCTCTAAGCGAGATTGCTGTTAAGTTAGGCGTGACACACAACACCGCTAGAAACCAGCTCAAAGCCGTATTCTCTAAAACAGGCACCAATCGTCAGTCCGAGTTGGTAGGTCTGATTCTCTCTACACCCAATAGCGGCGACAATAAGCCGTTTGCGCCTGATGCTCCTGCCAAAAACCTGGAGCAACAGAGTGATCTCAAGCTCAAAAAAATGACCTTGGATGATGGCCGTGAAATGGCCTACTTCGAGTTTGGCGACCCAAGCGGCGTTCCCGTCATTTACTTCCATGAGTTTATTGTGTGGCAATGGTGGAAGTTGATTGACCAAGAACAATTCAACGCGCTTAAAGTTAGAGTGATTGCACCCTTACGCCCCGGGTTCTTTGGCTCAAAGTGGAAAAGCACCATTTCCTTGCCTGATTGGAGCCAAGATTTTTTGCAATTTGTCGACCATTTAAAGCTGGAGTCCTATTACCTTTTGGGGTTCTCAGCGGGCGGGCCATTTGCTGCCAGCGCCGCACATGTGTCGGGGGAGCGCTGCCTAGGCTTATCATTAGTGAGCACCATTGTACCGGTTGAAAACTTGTCAGAGCTTGAGCATATTCAACCGAATATGTCTCGTTTAGTACTTGGCTTTGCTAAATATACCCCAAGGGTTTACCGCAGCTTTATCAAAGCTATTTTAAAAACGGCGGGTGTTAATACTGGCGCCTACCTACGTGAATACTTAAGGCATTGGTCAGATTACGATCAAGGCTTGAGCGAAGATGCTATTGTCGCCAAAAGCCTAGCTGACAGCTTCCTGTGCACAATAAGCGCAGACTCTAGCGGTATTATTAACGAGCCGATCATCGCCACTCGTCCATGGGGCTTCGATATTGACAGCCTTCCTCAGGGAACTCAGATTTGGCGTGGTGCAGAAGATAAAGCCATACCGATTAAACTTGCGGAGAAACTGAATTGCATCCCTGGCTGTGTTGAGCACATCGTACCGAATATGGGGCATTTACTTATATATGACTGCTGGAAAAACATCTTGGAAACATTACTCGAAAGCCCTGTAACGGAGCCGGTTCGTAAGCGCTAAGCTCATCCTCATCACCTTTAACCCATTTGGGTCATGCATTGTCAGCGTTGCCCGACATACCATAGATACATCATTAACTGTGTTGTAATTTATGGAGATAGTCGGAATGTTGCGAAATATTCGGTGTGCGTCACTTGGCTTGTTTGTCTTAGCCTCTAACGCGTGGTCAGGAAGTTTCAACTTTGATGCAAGTGCTGGTACGGCACTAGTGTCCAACGAAAGTTATGACGAGGGAGTCTCTTTGGATGGCTCCTTCGCCTATCGTAAGTCGGATATGCTATATCGGGTTGGAGTGCTTGTTATTGATGAACTCAGACCATCAGGTGCGGATGAGGGCACCAAAATTAAAACAGATGGCATTTATGCGGGGCTTGGTAGAGCAATCGACTTTGGCTCTACTGAGCTGGAGCTTGGTATTGGTGCCCTAGCGACACGATCTGAAGTGTATATTCTGGGTCGACAAATTGGTGAAAAAGACGATATAAACCCTTATTTAAACATTAAAATTGTCCAAGAGCTTACCCGTCTATTTAGTTTACAGGGCGACTGGAAATATGTAGATGACCTTGTTGGCGGAGATATACACCTTGTTCAAGTGGGTGTTCGATTCTCCTTTTAATACTAGTTGTATATGGCAATTATTTTTATACATTGCCCTTTATACATTGCCCTTTATGCATTGGTTCTGACTCATACTTTTAGGTTATTCTATGTTTTATTTTTTGCGCAATAAATTAATTTCAATTTCACTTGTTGTATTATTTTTAAGTGCCTGCTCTGGCGACAATGATATAGTTGTTGACTCAGATACAGTGTCAACTGGACGAATATACGCTACATTTCAGGTAATATCGGAAGGTGGCGATCGCGTTTTTTCTGAGGCGCAGTTAACTAGAAATGCCCCTCCACGTGATAGCAATGACTCAACAACATTCGTTCGTTTAGTGGGTAATGATGTTTTGTGGTTTTCGGCAGGCAGTAGTGTTGACGACATTGATTTTTCAGATAATATATTTGGCGACCTCGATACGTATGAAGATCAGCATACAACCTTTTCACCATCGACAACGCCCCGCGGCTCCTATTTTTTCCTTTGGTACCGTTTAATACTCAATGATTTTGGTACTTGGTATTCTGCAAGTTTACCCCAAAGTGAGAATGAAAATACGCCTTACTTTTTCTCATTATTCCGAGATAATGCCACGACAGCGGATAGCTCTTCAGTGACGATTTCGCCTGCATTTTCAATTGTTGCCCCGCAAGACAATACCGCCTTTAGTCGTAGTAGTGATGATATTATAATCGAGTGGGATAACACTGATCCGCAAGCGTCCATCGAAATTGAAGTGAATTTTACCTGTAGCTTTAGCGATACTTTTTCATTCTCAGCCGTCATAGATACTGACCCGGGTATATATACCATCCCTGCGGGCGATTTAGATATGATTGATGGTGGAGGCGACTGTTCGGCAACGTTAAGTGTTCGCAAGGTGCACCTAGGGCAGTTCGATTCCGCGTTTGTGGGCGGCACGGTGAATAGTTATCAAATACGGAAGGTGGTTTTTCGTTCGGAGAATTAGGATAAATTGAGCGGGTAAAAATGTGGATCAAATACTAGCTCGTAGTCTGGAGGATGTGCAACGGAATCCGGGATTGGTAGAGAAATCTCCCGCATTCCGTTCCGGGATGCTCAAATCAGCTTTCAGGTACGACTGTATTTTGATTGGCTTCGGCTTCTAATTTTGCCCGCTCGGCCTTGCTAATGTATTTAGACTTTTTTTTCGGAGCCAATTTAGCATTAGCTCTTTTGACCCGGGCTTTGAATATCTGAGTGGCTTTTTTACGACGGTTCATACAGTTTTACTCAATTTTAAACAACATCAAAAATATCACAATTCTAGGGAATCGACGTTATTGAAACTCCCGTTATGTTCATTATTACGGCTTTTCCCAAAGATTTTTCGGGTCAAACACGATCTGTGCGGATTGGCAGGCGGGTGCGTATTGGCTGTTGCATAGTTGACCGCTGTAAGGGGTTAGCTCATTGGTGTAAGGTTCACCAGTACACTGCTGATTTAAAATTGCATCAATGCAAGCAATCTGATCCGCAATCAGACCGGGTTGATTTGGCCCATCGTGACCGGGGTAGATGATGTTAATTTCATTTTTATTGATATAGGTATTCATCCTCTTCAAAGAGTCCTGATACGTTTTAAGTGGTTTGCTGTGTCCGAGATATAGCCAAACCAAAATATTATTGTTGTCCCCGGTAAAGGTCATTTTATTCGCCTTATCCAGCAGTACAATACTGCCAGCCGTGTGCCCCGGTTGTTCAAGTACTTCTATTGTTCGGTCACCTAAATCAAAATGGCTGCCGGTTTTTACTGGGTTAATCGTCGGTTGATTTGGGGCGGTGCAAAAAAAGTCCATCAGTTCAATATCTTTAGCTGATCCGTAGATCAGCTCAAACTGAAATCGCCCGCAGGCGTGATCCGGGTGACCATGGGTAATTACGGTTGAGACGGGAAGGGCGGTAATCTCCCGCACTGTTTTTAATAGATTCCCCTTCCCCTGACCGCTATCAATCAGCAATGCTTTGGTCGTACCTGTCACCAAATAGATATTACTAAGCCCCTGATCATCAATCTGCCAGACGCCTGGAGATACCTCTTTGTAAGTAAAATGATCGTCCACAAGCCCTGGCGCGGAGCTTGTTTCAGCCGCAGGGGAAGGCTGTTGGGGGGCTTGAGTGCAGGCAAATACACCGAAGAGAAGAAACAAGGAAAAAGACAAGCCTAGTAAACGCTTTTGCATGATCTGTACCTGTTAAGAGAATGATGCCCTGCTTAGTGGGTGGGTTAAGTGTCGAGAGGCTGGTGGTAGTGTGCTGAGACTGATTAAGCATTTTTTGTGCAGTGGAGTAGTGGTAGGAAAAAGAGTGGGAGTCGAACCAGGTAGGTAGTTCGCAAAGTGGCGTCATTAGCCCGTTGTTGGCGAATATTTATCTTGAAACTTTCGGTCAGGAAATGAAGCGGAGGAAGCGTCGGATTGTTCGGTGAGCTGATAATATTCTGACCCTCTGCCAAAGCGAGTCAGAAGGAGAGAACGCACTGAAAAGTGCGACTCAAATACTGGAGGGTGATCTACTAAAGCTCTTGTGCGAGATACGTTCCTCTGTGAGATTGAGAGATAACATTTTGCTTTATTTTTGTAGATGACGTTTTTGGGTTGTAGCTGACCTGGATGACTTTGTTGCCCTTGGAGTGTAAATAAGCCTCCACATCAAGATTATGCGGTTTATTCCCCCAGTCCTCACCAATAACAAAAATATCAGGCTTTAATTCTTCACAAGCGGATACATATTCAAGCTTGTCGTAAGGGCGTACAATATCAACACAGCGTAAAGCTTTTAGCATTTCCATTCGTTCTTCGAGCGGAATGACGGGTATATTAGGTTTATACGAACTCACTACGCTATTGGAGGCAACACCAACTGCGACGACATCGCCTAATGTCCTACAATATTCCAACAAAGCAAGGTGCCCCACATGCAACAAATCAAACGTACCCACCGTATATACAATCATTGAGACAAGTCAACTCCTATTGTTTGAAATTTAAAATAATAAATATTTATATCTTGGTTTTTATAAAAGCTTCCACCCATAAATTCCGCTTATCGCAATGGTATAAGCAGAAAGAACGTAGACGTTAATTGGGCTTCCAGAAAGTTTTGGCGTTTTTATTTGAGATACATTTAAAGCTGCGAGCCCTAAAGCTGTGATGTAAAATACTGTAGAAAAAATCGCAGGACTTAAAATACTTTCAAATATAAAAACAAAAACGATAATTAGGCTGTTGTTGTCGAGCGCTAAGCCTGTATATTTCGCGTCATTCGAGAGGCCAAAGGTGCTAAAATAGCTTAATCTTATCGCGCTCGCCGCCAGTATTAAAAAGGCACCGATTAAAAATATAGGCTCGAAACTTCCATAGCTCATTAGAAGAATCGCAGGGGTGACGCCATAACTAACAATATCTATCAATACATCGAGCTGCCCCCCAAATGCACGATCATTCCCCGTTCTTCCTTTCATTTTTCGAGCAACTAATCCATCGGCCCAATCAAAAGCAACGGCCCAAACCATTCCAATCATAGCGGCGTAATAAATGCCCAAAATGCTGAAATAAATGGCTAATATTGTACAGGCTAATCCAGCAAGTGAGCATAGGTTAGGAAGATCCTTTACAAAAGAAATAATAGTTGGTTGAAGCTCTTTATTAGTTGTAGCCATAGCTCGCCTAAAAGTTATCAATCTATATTGACTGTAAGTAGTGATGGGTTTTTGTGAGGCACAATTGTATGTTGAGCGATACCAATATCGCCGCACAGTCTATCATCGATAGGAAATATTCAAAAAGCCGTTGGCGTGTGTGCGTTGCGAGCCATTATGTTTTGGCGCCAAAGCCACGCTATTCCCATTTCAAAGCGTTAAGTACTGCTGTCGGGGCGGTAAGCTGGTGTTCTTGTCGTAGCTTTAGCTAGGCTCAACAAGCCAGAGCCTTCGTGCCTGTTGGCGTAATATTTACCTTACAGATTAACTTATTACTGTAATTGCCGCACCTTGCCTAGTGAGTAATCTCGTGATTGACCACTAAGGGGCGGAGCCGCGCGCTTATTCTACTCCTTGATGCCTGTAAGTACAAGGTTATGTTGGTGTTATCTGTTACACTGGTATAATGCACAGTATCTCCCCAAGTGAGTTCGTAGCTTGGATGGAGTGCAGCGGAATCCGGATTTGTAACACTGTAAAAATCTCCCGAATTCCGCTTCGCTACATTGGGCTACGGGTTTATCGAGCAGAAAAAAAGGGCACATTTTTCGATGCACCCTTTTTAACTTTGAACATTTTAACTCTAAATATAGCCTAAGTTTTTTAGCTAGCGGCCATTATTAGCCTTCTGCCCACCATTGAACATTAATGACGCGACCAGGAACTGCTGGCAATGTTAGGCGGATAGGCTCCCAAGAAAAAGGACGGTTAACGGCGGCCCAGTAATCAGCCAGATTATGCGAATTACCGTCAGAGTCGATAGCGACGATACCATTCAGAGTCATATTATCAGCGGGGGAGAATCCGAAGCCGATATTGGAGGGGGTCCAGCTCCATGGGCTCCACTGAGACACTTGAATAGTGGTTGCTTCACTTAAATCAATTTCCGTTACGCCGTGTTCGCCACCTAAATTGATGACGGGTGTTTCTTGTTCCGCGGCTGGGCTTGCAAGCCAAGTTTCTGAGCCGCTATTTACCCAAAGAATGTGTCCACCTTCGGCCATCATGCTATTAGCGCGCATGCCATTGGTATCGATTTGCGTGGTAAGGCCATTCTCGTACTGGAACAATTCCCCATTGATATCTAGTGATTGCCCTTCCGTCCAAACCACTTTTCCGTTATCGATATCCACAGATACAGAGCGAATAGATAGTAATTCTGGGTTACCGTTTTCGATAACATAAAGGTCATCAGAAGGTATTCCTATGTGGCCGTTGCTGACTTGATAGGTGGTGATACCATCTTTTGTTAATACGTCGTTTTTGGGTTCGCCGTCGTTGGTTAATTGGGTAAGAACCCCTTCTTGATCTTGAAAAAAGTCATATTGGAAAACCTCGCTAGCGCTAGTGATAGCATCACTGGCAATCCAAGTGACAGTGTTTGCGTCAAGGCTCGCAAATTGACCGAGTGATTGACCTTCTGGCGAAATTTTTTCTACCGAGTAACCATTCCAAAGATACAGTGCTTGGGACTCGCCCCAAACCACATTGCCGTTCTGTGTATGAATGTTGCGTGTGTCGTCGCTGATGGCGAAGTTAGTATGGCCAGTCGTGATTTGAGTGATCGAGGTGCCGTCGTAGTAGAATACTTCATTGCCGCCATTAATGTGCTCAACCCAGGCTACGTTACCTTCGTCGTCGTAGGAGAAACCACCTATTCGATTGGCGCTTGTATGGATGACGGTGGTAGTGCCATATTGAGCTGCGTTGAGCGTACGCTCTAGGTTACCGTCAACTATCTGGCTAGAAATCCAATAAACAATTCCGTTTGATAGATTTAGATGTTCAGAACCGCTAGAATTTTCTGCAATCAGCGTTTCGTTTGTGCCGTCAACTAATACAATATTGACAGTGAAATCGGTATTACGAACAGATTTTACGACCACACCATTTTCTAGGTCGCGTGTTAGGCTCTCGCCAATGCTGTTGATATCGTAACCGGCCATTGCGGCAGAGCCAAAGCATAAGCTTGAAATTACTGTGGCTAAAAGTAGTGATTTCTTTGTGGTTGGTCGTGTCATATTTGGGGTCTCAGAGTGGGTAAGCATTTTTCGGTAGCTTGGAATAAGTCTATCCCTGCCTTACTAAGCACTATAAGTGCTAAGCGGAAGGTGTTTATATAATGTGCAGCTATTAAACTCGGAAACACGTCACAAATAAAGGATTATCTGCAAATAATGTGAACCACGTCACATTATTTTACTTTTCGGCAAATTTGGGGTGGATTTGGTTTTTTGGGGCGTTTATGCTCGGGCAGCCATCATGCTTCTATGCGACGGGGTTTGCAATAATTACAGTCAGCACTTTGGTCGCCAATAATATACGTAAATCGGCGTTTGGAAAATATCGTTAAGTTGGATGACTTTTGTGGGTTCGCATGACGGTAAAGCGAATGCGTTACTCACAATGATAATCTCATTTAATAACTCACGCTTCAGCTTTTCATGGAGAGCATGCATACCACCCGGGAAAAGATAACAGAATAAAATAGAAGCATCGCCGAGTTCAGCATTCCTAAAATCCTTGCGGTAGAGCGTAAGGTTATCCAGACCTAAACTATATTTCCGAATCATTGAAACCAACCACGGAAACCATGACAGCTCGTAGCCGATCACTTGTTGATGTGGATGCTTACGGGCGACAGCAATAACGAGCGTCCCCCAGCCAGAACCGAGATCAATTAAATGCCCATTTTCAGGCCTATTGTCAGACTCGTCTATTGACGCAAGCATGGCTTGCAAAGCTTTGCCTGAACTCATCATGGGGGAGATGCCAGTTTGCAGTGTGGACCAAACAATAGATAAGGCAACAAGAAGTACGAAAACAAGAAATATTAGCTCTGGAAGAGTCATATTAACGAGGGTCTATGGGCTGTTGAATGTTCATTGTTTTATTTACACCCAGCGCCACAACCACACTAAGATTACCGCCTCTAAAGGTCATATTGATACTTCTCGCAGATAGGCTCAAGCGCAGGTAAGATCGTTGAAAAATGTTTTTCATACTGCTTCCACCTCCCAACGCTCCGTCGATATATCGGCTGCGTGACGCTTTCATAGCTTGGCGTTCTGATCAGTCTGGTTTTCGCATTTTTATCAAACCTAAGCACAGCATCACTCCAATCCAGCCCGAGATAATCCAGCAAGCTTTGGGTTTCTGTCGCCATATCATCCACTAAGGACTCGTATCTTACGGTATGGTAATCAAGCGCGAAGTTATCGCACGTCGCCTCCCATACCGAGAGTACTTTGAGATAAAGGTTTGCCGTGCTTTCAAGCGTATGGAAATTAGCCATTGCATTATTAACACTGTAATTTTGCATAAAATTACTAAGTATCACATCGCAAGGGTGTCGCAGTACAAAAATAATTTTTGATGAGGGAAATAGCTTTTTGATCTGCATTATTCGCATAATATTTAAGGGAAGCTTATCAATGAACAAACTCCCCTCGGCGGGCTGAATATATTTGCTTACGCCCTCGAAATATAAAGCCCTTAGATCCGTTATTTGTGAGCTGCTTAGCTGGCGAATAATATCCGGATAAACGGCTTCTGGAGTGTTTAAAGATTTAAGCGTATTCTCAACAATCGGCTGCTCCTCCAGTACCTGTGCCTTCGGGTGGCTGTTGAGTATTTGGTCTATCAAGGTCGTGCCTGAGCGCGGAAAACCTACCAGAAAATTTGGCTCGTTTGTACCATCACGACAGTTTTCTTCGCCACTTAAGTCGCCACCTAAGTCATCCACTGTAAGCGTATTCAACTTTGCTAAAATGTTGTCAACCATTTGAACATAGGACGCAGGCTTGCAGGCCTTGCCCTGCGGGGTTTGCTCTTTATGCTGATTGGCCTGAATAAAATATTTGAATGCCTTATTCGGCTGATTGGTTTTATCCGCAATGTTCCCTAAGAGCGAGAAAAGCGTCGCGGCTTCATCATGGGCTAATTGCCCTTGGTCCAGTCCTTCGAGTAATTTTTGCGCCTCTGCGAATTTTTTTGATCTTACGAGTAACTTTGCATAAAACATCATCGACGCTAGGCTATCGGGCTTAGCTTGCAAGGCTTTCTTAATCCAGCCTTGCGCGGCTGGCAGATCAGAGCGCCTATCGTAGATAACGGCAATGCTTCGGTAGGCGTCGTCGGCGTATTCAGGCTCGATATCAATAGCGGTATGGTAATGCTTGATCGCGCTATCAAAATCTAAATCATCTCGAAAGGCATTGGCTAGGCTTAAATGCAGTAAGGCCGAGTTGGTGCTGACCTGCAATGCCGACTGGAATTGGGTAATCGCTTGTTTATACTCGCCAAGCTCGCAATAACATTGGCCACAGTTTCGATAAGCCTCGATGTAGTCGTCCCGCTTAGCCGTGGCTCTGCGGTAATGTTCAATTGCCTCAGAATATTTTCTGTTAACATGTAGTATCTCCGCCAAATTAAAATGCGCCTCCGAATACTCAGGGCTAATTTCAATGGCTTTTAAATAATACGCGCGCGCACCATCATGATCATCTTTATCTCGGTATAACATGCCGAGATTATTGTAAGCTTCAGTAAAATTTGGGTCGATGCGAATGGACGCTGAGTAAGATGCAATGGCTTTTTCGCTTTCGCCAAGCTGGAAGTAAGCCTTTCCTAGGTTTATATGCGCTTGCGCGTAAGTCGGGTTAATCTCCAGTGCGCGATTTAGATGCTGAATCGCCTGGTCAGGCTGGTCGAGCTTGCAGAGAATAAAACCCAAGTTATTATGCGCTTCAATTAACTCTGGGTTCTGTTTGATTGACTCGAGATAGCTTTGCTGAGCCTTATCGTAGTCATCTATGCATTGCTGAGCGTAGCCGAGGTTATACAAAGCCTCGCTGTAAGCGGGGTTCGCTTGAGCGGCTTGCTTAAAGCTGACAATAGCTTGATCGAGCTTGCCACATTCCTGATATATAACCCCGCAATTATTATGCGCTTGCGCCATTGAGGGCTTAAGCGCTAAGGCTTTGCTGTAGGCGGCTAAGGCTGCATCAAACTCACCCAAATTCTTTAACACATTACCCAAGTTACTATGGGCGGCGGCATAGCTAGGCATGATGGCCACTGCACGACCAATCAGCTGTTTTGCGACATCGTCTTTCCCAACTTGGTGGGCGATTACGCCAAGAAAGTGCAGTGCATCGGGTTGATCCGGGACGGCGGCCAGCACCTTTTTAAGGAGCGACTCGGCTTGAACCAAGTTGCCTTGCTCAAGTTGACCTAGGGCTAAGGCTATCGCCTCATCTAACTTCATGTTCATTCGCCCGGTACCTTCGAGTGTGGGTAGAATTGATGCTGAGTAAACTTAGCCTGTATTGTATGGAGTTGATATACGGTAGAGGCTAAAAGCGTACCATAAAGATAGTACACTTCAGGCTCAGAGGGTGAGACTGTCCGAGGGCGCTTATTTTTTTGTGAACTTGATAAAGATTTTACTATAAGTGCTTTAGCGATGGTTTAACGATGGTTTAGAATAGCGCTCGATTTTTAGCTAGCAGGGTTTCCTTCTTAAAGAAGCCGCGCGTAATAACTCGCAACACATAGTGACAACACTTAGGACGGCCATGAAGCCATCGATTGAACAAATTAGCCGAGAGAGTAATTTCACTTTTCGCTTAAAAACCATGCAGTGCGAGGAATGTCGATTTGATTGGCATTACCATCAGGAGTACGAAATCATGCTCATGCGCCATTGTAATGGTGAGCTATTCGCCGGTAGCTACAGCGGCTCAACCGGTCCGAATACACTCGCCTTATTTGGTCCGCGCCTGCCCCATACCTTTATGGAAAAAAAAGCCAGCACTAGCTCAGGCGCAACAGCACCCAGCGCCCAAGGGCGTCGCTCTACAAAAGCACAGGTGCTCTGGTTTAGCCAATCTTGGATACAGCAGCTATTACAAGTCTTGCCAGAGTTAGCGCCAATAGAGGCATTGCTTGCGGATGCAAGTCACGGCCTTATGTATTCGGCAAAGCAAGCGGAGCAAGTCGCTAATCTAATTGAAGACTATGACCAGCTTAGCCCCATGCAGCAAAGCCATCGTTTTATCGAGGTGTTAATTTTTTTGGCAGAAGCAAAAGCTCCCGAAAAATTAAATAGAATCGGGCAGCGTATTTTGGAGGAGGTGCCTGGCGAGTATAATAAAGTCGTTAAAGTGATAGATTTTATAGAACGCAACTTCCACGACCCTATCACTGTTGATCAACTAGCCTCTCATCTATATATAAGCAAAAGTGGTGTGCAGCGATTGTTCGATCGGCATTTTACTGAAAGCTTTTCCGAGCACCTCAAACAATTCCGTATTGGCAAAGCCTGTGAGCAGCTGATTAACTCCAGCCGCCCGGTAGCCGTCATCTCTGAAACAGCGGGTTTTTCTAACCTATCCAATTTTAACCGCCATTTTAAGCAGTGCAAAGGCCTAACGCCGCGTGAATTTCGGGCACGCTACCACCAGTAATAAAGCTAATATAGAAAATATAGTATAAAAATATAAGATAAAATAAGAATATAAAAAAGGCGGATAGCTGTTACGCTACCCGCCAAGCACCAGCCTCAAATCAAAGTGTTACCAACACTTAGTTTGCGGTAGAGCAGCTTTTCAAAAAGCTCCAGGAGCCATCACTACCGGGTATTGACGTGGTGTAATAATTCGCCGTGTAAGCAGCACCTTGATATACCATTGGGTCGCCCGGCTCATTATGTGTTGGCTCGCCGCCAGCCCAGTCCTTAGTGGTCCAGTTGGGGTAGACATTAATATCCGCGCATTGATCGGCATTAATCGAGCAGCCACTACCATCAACCTCGCTACCGGCTGGCGTATCTTGGCAGGCGTCTACGTCATCGGCAACGCCATCGTTGTCGCCATCCGTGATAATCGGATCACATAGTTGAATAGTCCCGTTCACAGAAAGCGTCGCAAACCAAGCGTTAAAGCTGTTACTTAAGGCCGCCGGAACGCACAAGCCAGTATCAGCAAAGCGTATTAAGCTCAAGTTATTAAGGCCTAAGAAGCTTTCAGGGAAGGCAGAATTTAAGGTCGGGTTTTCTCCAACATGTAAATTACGTAACTCAGACAGCTGCCCCATACTTGCAGGCAAGCTAGTCAGCAAATTATCACTAATACGTATCTCAAAAAGTTTAGACAAATCACCAATGCTGTCTGGAAGGGCATTTAATTGATTACCCTGTACATGCAGCGTAGAAAGGTTCCCTAACATGCCAATGCTACTGGGTAGCTCAGTCAGTTGTTGGCCGGAGATATTTAATACTTTAAGGTTTTGTAGGTTTGAAATGCTATCAGGAATTGCCTGTAAACTGCCATTAAGGAACTGAGCTTCCGGTGTAAAAACCCAGCTGCCAGTAATATATAAGCCGCTTAGATTTGATAGCTGCGTCACGCTCTCAGGCAATACATCAAAAAAACGGCTTAAACGTAACTCACGCAAATTACTTAACTGAGCAAACTCATTTGGCAAGGTGCTCAGAGGGTTACCGCTTAGGTTAAGCTCACGCAACTGGTGCAAATAACCAAGTCCGGGCGGCACACTATTCAAATCGTTAAGGCTGACATCAAGCTCTAACAGCTTATTACCTAAGCCACTAATATTGCTCGGTAGCTGTGAGATATTGTTTGCGCTCAAATTCAAGCTGCTTAGCTTGCCCAAATTAAATATGCTTGCAGGAACGGCATTGAGATCAAAGTTCCTAAGGCGGAGGGTTTCTAAGTTGTATAGCTGGCCAAGGCTGTCGGGCAGAGACGTTAAGGTACCGCCTTCTAACACGAGACTTTTCAGGTTGCTTAACTGGCTAATACTAGGGGGGATAACACCATTAATACCACTGTGATACGCGTTAATATCGACTACGGTAGGTCGTCCAGACGCATCGGCCTGGCAATTAACTCCGCCCCAGTTACAGGCATTTTGCGAGCTTAACCAAGCATTACCACGCCAGTTATCGCCATCGGCACAAGCATAAAAGCTAACCAGCGCAACACACTCGTTATGGGATACATCGGTACTAGTACAATCAAAGCTCACGGGCTTAATCCCGTCAGGGCCACAATCTACCGAATCAAGTGCCAGGGCATTCACGCCGGACAGCAGCAAAGCACTTGCTAGGCTAGGCAAAAGAAGTTTTCGAATAGTTTGTTTCATTCATATGTTCCTTGTTGAGTAGAGTAAATTGTTGTCGTATTGCTCATACGGCAACGGCAGCTACTCTACGCACTCCAGATTTCCTGAGTGATGGCATTGGCGCAACAAGTGGTATTATCGCGTCAGAAAGGGCAAGCTAGTGAGTTTTCTCGTTTAGATCTAAGCGGATCTATTTGTTTCCGCACAGGCGAAACCGAGTATACTTGCCGTCGGAAATTTGCTGTCGACCAATGTTGTAATAGCAAAAGATTTATTATTAGTATATATGGAAAAAGGGACGTACAAATGAAGAGAAATATCACAGCGTGTTTGATGTTGGCTTTAATGGTTTGCAGCGAAGCATGGGCGCTTGGAGCAAAGACCAATCTCTATTCTGAAAAATTGACTGAAATATCCATTGACACTCAAGTCAATATTTTCCCTCTACTTGCCCTCGGAAGATTAACACCCGCAGAAGTTAGGCGCGTCACTACGGAGCTGGTAAGTCAGATAGAAGCGCTAGGCTATCCCGTTAAATCCTACCCTAAAAGTGATATTGAAAATATCGGTTATAGGATCCTTCAAGTATCGTTTGATGTCTCTAAGTATTCTCGTGCTGAGGATACGTATAAGAGCCTTATTGCTAAAGCAGGGCTCCCCGGTATTTATGTTATGCCGGTTGTTGTCAAGCGAAGAGCAAAGCTTAAAGGCGCGCTGGCCACTTGGGATGGTACCAATCATACGCTTCAGGTAAAAGGTGGTGGCGGTATGCCCCGCTGGAGCGGTCAAAAATCAGGGTATTCAATAAAGTTGGAAGTCTTCGATGCTAACGGTGTTTGGTTGATGAATACCTATGGCGGAATATCCATGCCAGTCATTGCGCAGATGAAGGATCGATCTTTTATTCGGAAAGAAGACTTATTCGCCAAGAGCAAAGATAACAGAGCATTAAAGCGCGGCATCAAGAAATCTCTATGGCCCTTAAAAAAACGTCTTAAAATAAAGAAAAAGAAAAATAAGAAGAAGTAAGCTAAAGGTTTTTGTTGGTAACCCATGTAGCGGTCAACTGTAGTGGCATACTAAATTTGGCCACCGGGTTTGAGGTTGCGGGCATTCAACTTGCGGGATGAAACCCGGAGGCATTTCACATTGAAACTAATACTTGCACTGATATTATTGTCGCCGCAAATGAGCAATGTGACATTATGTTAACAAGATCGGGCGAAGATTCTGCTGTTGCTATCGTCGTGGTTGATTTCAATGATGGAGCGTTTCCGCGAGTAATAGAACTAATAGCCCGCGATGTTGCACCAGATTTATCTTTTGACCCCGATACGCCAAGACTTTGATGCAGGGCTTTACTACATCTAAGCTGGCGTATTTTAGCTGCAAGGCACGGTGTTATTTCACCAAAATATAATCGGAAGTTCCTTCCGTTATAGTTGCTTGGCCGGATAGGCAGGAGTTGCTGTTGATGTCGATTTTATTACCGGCTGCGTGAGCGGCAAGTAACATAGAATATATTCGATCTTTGTCGTTGTGCGTGTCGGATATCATCACCCAGCTGGCCGTGCTGCATTCCGGAATGGGGATGGTTGTATCCAGCGAGGCAAATATTTTACCGTTACCGTATATGCCGACATAGTTAATCTTGACGTCTTTGACGGTGGCTGCGTGGGAGGCGAGGGAAAGGGTTGCGAAAAAAAGTCCTAGTAATAACTTCAATGTAATTCTCCATGAGTGAGTAATGCGAGGGGATTGTATCTGACTTTTTCTGGTTTGCCAAGAAGGCCTTGGGTTGTTTTATTGAGCATACGGAGGGCTTATATTGAGGTGCTACGGATCGCTCTATGCGGGGTGTCGTGTTAAATTCTATGTTTATACCTAACTATGTTTATACTTCAAAATCACACGACAGAAATCAATCCACTTAATAAAAATCTACTATCGATTTTTATCGACGTAAGCCTTCCAATAGAACCATTAAATTATGTTTTACATTCTTATAACGCTGCTCGAAGTCAAATTTATCAAAACGTAAGCCTGCAATAATGTTTGAGATCGCCACGGAGTAGCAGATATCCCCATAAGCTTTAATATCTGTATCCGCTTTTAGCTCACCAGAGGCAACACCCAATCTTAATATGTCGATGTAGTCTTTGATAGATCTAATGACGAGTTTTTCCAAATTATTGTGGTCACGACTGAGTGTGAAAATTGTATGGCGCAAGAGGGTGCCACTACTTTCAACATAATATGACATTATTATAAATGTATAACTCAGCAGGTTGTCTTCAACACTGTTGTTTTCATCGATAGATTTACGTGCTTTATTTAGGTAAACCTCTGTTTCTATCTGATTTACTTCCGAAAGTAAGGCGTTAATATCGCCGAAATGAGCAAATATAGTGCCCTCCCCAATACCGGCTTGCTTAGCGATTGCAGAAGCTTTAATTCCTGACAAACCTTCCTTTATAAATAAATCACGGGTTTTTGCTAAGATATTCTTGCGTGTCGCCGCCTTTTGAATTTGTCGTTTGGTCAGCTTTTGTTCTACCGGCTCATTATCTTGCCTACTCATGTTACCTCTCATACCTCGCATCATTAGAGTGCTCTGCGTGGAGTGTACTGCTTTATAGCTCCAACCTACAAGACCGATTAAAAATTGATAATTTTTGGGTCTGCTGTTGCGCGAAGATCGGGACGGTGTTATTGTGAGCGTACTCGGCGAGCGCGCTCATCGAGTGTGCTCGGCTAAATATGATAGAGAGAACACGCCTAATCAAGGTTTCTTGGATGGGCGAATAAAAATAAAATTGACCATAGGTGAATCATGAAAATAAAAAACATATTAAAAATATCTACACTGTTTTCTAGTGTGATATTGGCGGCATTGAGTATGCCATCTCAAGCAGCCAGTAATGCTCCGGGAACATTAATGCATGCGTCGTCAGGTAAGTGCTTACATCCCTTGGGCGGCTCAAGCAACCCAAACAACGGAACTAAATTAGTGGTTTGGCCAGATTGTTCTAACGATAGTCGAATCAAATACAAATGGCTTTCGAACGGGGCAATTCAGCATGTTTCCAGTGGCAAGTGTCTTCATCCTGAGGGTGGATCCTCAAATCCAACAAATGGAACGCGTTTGGTTTTTTGGAATAGCTGTAGCAGCGGCAGTCGTATAGCGTTTGAATTGACAGGTTCGGGTAGTATTCGCCATAAATTATCTGGGCGCTGCGTACATCCATTGGGCGGGGCGGTAAATCCAGCAAATGAAACTCCTATGGTTTTGTGGGATGGCTGTACTGGTGATCGTGTGAAGTTTCAGCCGGGCGGTGAACGGTTTATTTATATTCACGGTTGGACTGATGATCCGCGTATGGCTTATAGCGGCGCACCAGCATCCGGTTTGCAGTATTGCCAAGGTCGAGACGACTGTAATTATTGGGATGAAACCCTCGACGGTTTTGTCCGGCATGTTGGCTGGAGCTCACATACCGCAGACTGGAGACAGGGTGATACCGTGGGCAGAACGATGAATATCTTAAGCCAATACTGTCGCGATGGCGAAACGCCTTGTGTAATTATATGTCACTCTACAGGCTGCCCTATTTTTGGGAAGGTTTGGGCCCATTATGGCGACATTTTTCAATGGAAGATTACCCGAGTGCTAACCCTAGGATCGGCGGAAGGCGGTTCAGAATTGGGTAAATATAAAAACGATAACGCAAAGTATATTACACCCAGTGTAGTTAGATCGGCATACGATCATAACGACACACATGGCCTTCCTTTCTATCACGTTGCTGGAGATGATGGCGGCATTCAGTCGTTTCTGATTGATGGCGATGACGACGGCGTCGTTGGTTTCCACAGTTCCTGCGGTTATTCAAAATCCTTTGATACTTCTCATTGTGAAGGTGGTAAGGAACGGTACGGTTTCTTAAACGCCTATACTCGCACAGTATCACGCTGGACGGGCCATCACCGCGCAAAAATCTGTCCAAACGGCGGCTGTGATGCAGATCACTCCGATATAAAGGATCGTCAGTATCAGCAGGCAGTATTGAACCTAAACCCTTAATTTACAAAGCACAATTTATAGTTTAGGACATTACTTGGAATAAAGAGCATGGGGCAATATTTTTGCTCCATGCTCCTTGCCCCATGCTCTTTGCTTCACGGGATGGGATTAGAAAATACTTTTTTTTGGGACTTATCATGAAAACATCTCATAAAGCGGCCTTAACCTGCGCGGGAATCGTTACAGCTCTTGCAGTCGTATGGATGCGAGGCATCGAAGGTGAAAGCGAATTACTTGCAGCGGTAGATTCAAAGCACCATGTAACACATAATACTGAAGGCAATTCAGCACATAAAAATAATCAATTGGCTGTAGAGGCTGACGCTGGTGTCGATGCTAAACATCAAGATGCGTCAATTGAAAGAACGATTCAATTATTTGATGAATGGAAGCAATACCCCGCGAATTCAAGACCTCTGAGTGAAGATATGTATGACCTCGTTCATTATGAGCGAGTAGACGAGCCTTATGGGCGTGCCATTAGTAGAGATACCTCAGGGCAACTACAGGCGTCTAATTATCGCTGTCAAATGCAGCCCGCCCTTCACACTTTAAACTCGGAGATTACTCGACAAAAAGTGTCTTTCTACTGCAAAGATGATGCAGGCCAAAACATTGTAATGGACATTGTTGATATGAAAGCGGATGGGAGCAACCCCAATACCTCCTGGAATGTTGACCCAAGTGCTTTCACCACAGAAAACAGTACTAGAGAAAGTGGCGCAGGACGAGTGGAGGAGGGCTATGCCATCCATTTTGACAATGCCAAGGCGAGTGGCGGCGCAGACTGGGGCGATATTCGCCTGAGTATTAATTATTCGCACCCAGAAGATCACGATAGAGTTTTTACAATGACCAAAAGCTTTTCGTTTTCAAGCGAGTCCGTTGCTGGGTTTAGTGGGAACTACCGTGAAGAAATTAAAGATGGCTCGCTTGTTATATATGCCGAAATCGATATCGATAAACCCGGAAATTATAAATTCAAAGCGAATTTAAAAAATGACTCGAGTTATATTTCCGTTGCAAGTCATCAAGCCAAATATGAACCGGGAACCCACCAAATACCATTTCTATTTTACGGCAAAATTTTTCATGATAAACAAGCCGATGGTCCTTACACGCTCACAGGCGTACGAGGGAATCTCATAAATCTTCCCTTTAGCGAGGATATTCTAAACCTACCAGGTGAAGAATTTCTAGCGGCGATAAAAGACGGTAAGCACGCCCAGCAATTAAGTCAACCCGTTCCGGTTGGGCGGGATTATCTCACTCAGGAGTACTATTATGAAGATGATTTCTCTGGAGCGAGTTATCAGTCTGAAGAGAACAGTGAGCGCCGAGATATGCTTGAGAGACTTGTTGAGGCAAACTAGTTAAGCGTTTCTAGGGAGTGCCGAATAAAGCGGACATTCATCGCACTATTTGAAGGCGCTAAGCAGGGTGTCTTGTTTTGTCGTTGTTGTCACTAAAGAGCGTCACTAGAATAGGGTCGCCACGTTAATACCGATTTTTATGATTGTTCTTTTGAGGCTTCAACCCAAAATGATTCCGGCGCATCCGGAATCATCTTTTTTAACGCAGGCATAAATTGACATATCAATTTTTCTACTTAGTACAAAATTGTATTTAATGTGACTATATTTAGCCCGTCATGTCAGATGTTTTTACAGATTAATCATGTAAAAATCTATTTTTCTCGGTAAAGTACTGATATATATGCTTATTTTTTCATGGCGTATTTTTTGCCTTCCTTTTTATTAAAAATGACATAATCCAAGCCACTACCGGGAATGCATCATGAAGTTAAAATACTGCCTTCTACTAAGCCTATTAGCCTTTCCTCTTTCATCCCATGCTGCCCCCATTGTCTACGGTGGCAATTTCAACGTAAGCTCTCCTACACTAGGCGATTTTATTGGTACTTGGGAATTTACTGCGGATATCGATTTGTTAGCTGCAAACTCCATAACCCATGGATTTGTTTTAGATGGATTTTCCATGACGAGTGGGCATTCATCGCTGGATATAAGTACCATGTCAGCGGGTATAAGAATGAACCCTTCCGGATCAATATCGAACATTTTTTTAGACGGCGATCTATACTCGGGGCCTGTACACCCTAGTTTCGACGACATGTCTCTAAGTTACATATTTAACTCAACGCTAAGCCAAGCGCTTGGGAGTATAGCTGGGATAGGAATGGATCTTTCGATGACAGTGAATAGTGGATCTTTTGTAGAGTCAGCCGTTGCAGAAACGCCGATACCTGCAGCGATATTTTTCTTCGCACCTTCGCTTTTTTTACTTTTCTTAGCTTCGCGTAAAAAGCGTATTATTGTTTAAATAAATTGCCTCGGCTCCGAGGTCGAGGCTTTTTATTTTTAGTATATTCTATCTTTTAGATATTTTATTTTGCAATCACTAGCTTGCGTCGGAATCTTGCAAAGCCTGCGCGAATATATTCACAGGAAGCTCCAATTAGTGGGTTATCCCGCAAGGTATCCATACCAGCGTCTAATTCATCAAAGTATTTATCCGCTTGGATTACCCCAAAATTTTTATAGGAATATAGCCAGATTTTTTTGATGTCTGAACGGGCTTTTACCTGCGGATGAATTTTATACATTGGTTAAGATAAGCCTGCTGCTTTCTTTGCTTCCTGCCGGATGGCGTTCATATCCAGCTCCCCAGCATCACCACTTTCTTCACCCTCAATCAAGGCCGCGCGTAGGGCTTCAAGTTTTGAGTTTGCTTCCTTTTCTTCGAGAAGCCTTAACCCGTCACGCACCAGCTCACTAGCTGAAGAGTAATGGCCTTTCTTAACGTGGCTTTCAACGAAGCTGTTCCAGTGTTCGCCAAGACTTAATATTTGCGTGCATGTCAGTGGGAATCAGGTACTTAGCGTTATTGGGCGCACGGGTGTCCTCCTAGGTTGTGGCAGATTATTCTTGCATGAGACCTATAAGCGGCATAAACTGAGCTGAGATACATTTTATGCCACCGCTAGGGGGCAAGAAAGAGTTGGTATGCCCTCACTTACACTTCAACTTTATTCTAATGGCCGCTGGTGTGACGCCGCTACATTTTCGGTTGAAGATGAGACGCGCGGACATCTAGGGCTAGGGATATTAGATTACCACTTGGACTACGTAGCAAAACATTTAAGTGAGTCGCGTACCGTACATGCGCTTAGCTGTAACTACTCTGTGAGCTTTAGCAACTACCGCCAAGAACCCTGGCCTGCATTTTTACTCGATATACTCCCCAGCGGAGCGGGGCGTAGGCAATGGCTGCAACGCCAAGGATTAAAAGATGAACACAGTTCCGATTGGGCGCTGCTTGGTGTTGGTGCGGGTTCTCCGCCAGGAAATCTGCGGATTAAGGAGGCAGTACTTAAGCATGCCGAGCTTATTGGCCCAGATGCCAGCGGTCTTTTACACAAAGGCGCAATACACCCAGGATTTAATCGAAGTGACATCATTCAACGCGGCGAACATTTTATTGAATACGCTCACCAGCATGATGCGGCTACGGCTGGCGCATCGGATGTTCAAGGTGAAGCACCAAAATTTTTATTAGTAGAAGACCGCCGAGGCCGTTGGCACGCCGAGGGTGCAATTCCTGATGCTCAGGTTGCCAAGCACTGGCTAGTGAAGTTTCCGCGGGGAGCTACCCAGTCAGATCGCGATATATTACGTAACGAATGTGCCTACTTGGAAGTTGCTAGAGCTCTCGGGCTACACGTAGGTGAGGCTTTACAATACGAAGGTGATGCATTATTTATTCCTCGCTTTGATCGCAAAGTGAAACCTGATTATATTGAGCGTTTTGGTGTGGAAAGCCTTTGCAGTGCCGCAGGTATTTCTCAGTATGGCGCAAGCCCGGCTCATGAATTATTGTTGTCCGCGATTACCTGCTGTAGTCACAGCCAAAGTACCGATATTGTTGAGTATATTTGTCGGGATATCATCAATATTATTTTGGGAAATAAGGATAATCATGCCAGAAATTCCGCCATACTAAAAAGCCCAACAGGCCACTCTGCTTTATCACCTCTTTTTGACTTTGCCCCAATGTATCTTGATAACGAAGGCATTGCCCGAGTATGTCGATGGCACAAAGACTACGAGCAAGCAGGGCAACCTATATGGCCGAAGCTAGTAGAGCATATCGAAGCGTCATACCCGACCTGTAATATTGAACACTTGCGCGCACGCATCCGCACATTAAGTGCTCAGCTTGAGCGACTGGAGGAGCACATGATAAGTGCTGGTGTAGACGATCAAATTATCCATACCCGATTGCTCAGCCTTGCAAGACAACTGCCGTTGTTAAGGGAGGTTTAACGATGCCAAAACGCCGAATTATAAAACCCCAGCAAGCGCAATACCTGCAAGCGCGTGACGCTTTATTCGAGCAGATAAATAAAGGCGAACTCAGTCTTGGCGATGCGGTAAAAGGCATGCGTGAAGTGTTGGGAATGACGCAAACAGAGTTTGGTGAAAAGATTGCCAATATATCACGCAAGGCTGTATCGCAAATTGAGAATGGTCAAGGCGACCCGAAACTAAGCACGTTAAATAGCTGTTGCCAAGCCTTTGGTATGGAGGTTGGGTTTATCATTAAAAACCAATAGCTTAAACGAGGCTATTAAAATCAATCGAGTCTGACCTTTGGGTTGGAGTTACAGGCAGCGGGTTAAATCGGACATTCTTTATTTGAGGTTGTTTTCTATAAATGATTATTGGCTTGCATGGTTTCATGAAGCACTCGGACAATATGAATTGTGTGTTTAGAAATACGGTAAAAAATATAGTGTTCGTTCACTTTAAGCTGACGATAGCCTGCCCGAATATACTCACAGGAAACTACAATTAGCGGGTTATCTCGCAAGTATCCATACCAGAGTCTAATTCATCAAAGTCTTTATCCGCTTGAATTACACCAAAGTTTTCATAGGAATATAGCCAGATTTTTTTAATATCTACGCGGGCTTTTTTCTGTTGATGAATTTTATACATTGGTTAAGATAAGCCTGCTGCTTTCTTTGCTTCCTGCCGGATGGCGTTCATATCCAGTTCACCAGCATCCCCGCTCTTTTCACCTTCAATCAAGGCGGAACGTAGAGCTTCCAGTTTTGAGTCTGCTTCCTTTTCTTCAAGAAGCCTTAATCCATCACGCACCAGCTCACTAGCTGAAGAGTAACGGCCTTTCTTAACGTGGCTTTCAATGAAGCTGTTCCAGTGTTCGCCAAGGCTTAATGTTTGTGTCTTTACCTGTGCCATTTTTCGTACCTCTACAGCAATAAGATATATTCTTATTTTATAGGGTTTGTGCTTATACTTGTCAAGAGAAAGGCCACGTGGCCAGGTATTTGTGTGGATCGGTAGTGGGAATCAGGTGCTAATGAGCTCAAGTGATAATTGGTCTGACACAGGGAGTTAATGCTGGTCATAATGCCCGCCAATTGCAAAAATATAAATTGAATTATCGTCAAACTTATAAATTAGTCGGTCTTTTTGAGAGATACGTTTAGACCAAAAGCCAGTCAGATTATGCTTAAGTTCTTCGGGCTTCCCTAATCCAGAGGATGGGTCATCAGAGCGAAGCATTTCTTTGAGTAACTGACATAATGCTTTATGTAACTTTTTGTCTTTTTCACGAAGCTCTTCATATGCAGCCCAGGTCTCGCCTTCAAATACCAGTGATCTCATTCATCTGCTCGTCTGTAGGTTTATAACCGGTATTGTTTGAATGGGTCGTAAGTGACTTACTCATTTGCCGCATCAGGTCACTATTTTGCAATAGGTATAAGGTTTCTTGCTCTCGTTGCCAGTCTTCTGCACTCATGACAATAAAATCATCGCCAGCCCGACGGCTTACCTTAAGGGGTTCGTGAGTGCTAACCACCTCCTCTACAAGAGTTTTTAGGTTATCTCTAAATTGGTTTACACTTATCGTATCCATAATATTTTTCACTTGTACGGTGTTTCCGTACGACTTTAGCAAGTTTGTACTAACAAGGCAAATCACTTGATGTAAAAAATCGTTGGCTAAAAAGATAGGCCGCCACTCTTTTCTTGTTTGTGGCTTGGAGGTTTAGGTGTCCGTCTAAGTATCGTAATACCTCTTAGAGGTAAATCGAGTGTTTTGTTTGGTGTTGGTAATAAGTAAAAGTCAAGATTTGACCCCTTAGTTTCTCATACAGGCTACGATCTAGGTCGATGGCAAACAAGGCTGGATGTCCATCAAAATTTTTGTCAATCGAAGGCATCACTTTTATACTCGGGGCACTTTCCGCTATTGGCTGGCGACTCTGCGTAATCTACAGTTAATATTATGTTGCATGATTTACATGTTAATCCAAGAGAAAACGTCTTTCCTCTTATTGCTTTGCGTGCAATAAAGGTCGTAATGATTATTGCAGTGCCAAGCAGTCCCATCTTTGAGGAATATGACCATAAACCGCCTAAATCTCTTACATGTCCCGACAAAATTTTCTTTTTTCATGCGAACTTAAAGATACTGCGTACTTTTGGGTTGCGGATTCATGTAAAACGGACAGTCATCAAGCTCATGCTGCTCGACGAGTTAGGTGGGATGTCTTGTTTAGTTTGTTTTTGAGACTGAGTTCCGATATTTATGAGATCTTGAAGTAGGTGTTTGTAATTCTATGAGCTAAAATGTCGACACTAGGTCTAACGGTGCACAACAAACATATTACCTTACCCTGTTAACTGTAGTGTTTAGCTCCAGTGCCGGATGACTTAAAGACTAAAGACCGATGCTCAGCCGTTTTGTGTAAGCCAAGTGATTAGGCGTGATATTTATTTGTGAGGATGTATGGGATATAAATTATTTTTAGTATCGGTATTTTTTGTTTTGTCAGGCTGCAGTAGCAATCTGATTAACGATATATACAAATATACGGAATCCGGGAATGATGAAACGGCACAAACCGCTTTTATTATTTTGTCAAATATGAAGTTGCGTGAGCCGGATATAGAGAAAATTAAAAGTGATTATAGCGGTGAAGCCGACATCGCTAGAAAGTTTTTATATGAATACGTATTAGCAAAGAGGACTCAAGAAGAGCAGTATGTTTTGAGTTTTATAAAAAGTGCAGAAAGAAACTTCCCTATTTTACTTAATAATACATCAAATTGGGTCTCTATCGGCAGCCCCGTTTTAGATCAGTTGTCGATGTATAGCTATACCGATGATGATGCTCTAAGTGTTTTGCTAAAGTTGGTTTTAGAAAGCGACGGAGCTAATCAGTCCATTGTCGCGTCCGACTTGCGTGATGTGTATGAAGTTAACCCTCAACGTTTTTTAAATGTAGTTAAGAGAATGAATCTTGACGTAAAAAGTATCATGTTGTTGATGGAGGATGAGTAGATGGTAATGATGACATTCGTTAAAACTGGAAAAGGAGCGGGATCTAGAGTTACTGGGAAATTGAAATGGGGTGCTGGCGAGTACGAAGTGGTGACGGGTGGTTATGGAAAAGGAGCTATCCCTGACGGTACTTATGACATTGAACGATACGATGCAGTTGTGGGTGATAAATCGACAATGAAATCAGGCTTTGTAAACCCGGCGAGCGGGAGGGGGTGGTTTTTACCCTTGACGCCAAAGTTTACAACAACGCGACATGGTTTTGGCATTCACCCTGACGGAAACTTACCAGGAACTAAAGGTTGTGTAGGCTTGCAAGGGGCTGACATGAAGAAGTTTTGGGATAAGTGGCTGAAAACAGCCATGGCAGCTAGACCTGCTTCGTTGGTAGTCAGCACCAAAATATGACAAATGTAAACCGGACGGCTATAGCTCCAAAAGATAGTGTGTGTGCCTAAGTTTTGACATCCGTGGCGGCATCATATGCGTCCACCTAAGTTGTTGGGTATTTCGAATATGATGCTGGTTAGTCATCACTGTTTCAGGGTACAAGCAAGGCATGAATACACTAAACATTAAGCTACCCACGCCAGAAGAGGCTGCCCTCGCCAAATATTCAAGCCAGAAGCTCTCAGCGTTCATAGAAACCAAAGCTGAAACGCAGTCACTCTCGATTAGTGATTCGGCGGGCGTGGCTCACGCTGTGAACATACCCGTTTCAGCTTTACTTCTGCTTGTGAATGTACTGACCGAGCTGGGGGAAGGTAATACAGTCAAGCTTGTGCCAGTACATGCAGAGCTGACAACGCAGGAAGGTACGGATCTTTTAAATATCTCTCGACCCACGTTTGTTAAGTTGCTTGATGATCAGCTTATTCCATTTAGTAAAAGTGGGAATCGCCGCAAGGTTCGCTACACCGACGTTCAAGCTTACAAAAATCGTCTAGAGGCTGATCGGTTACAAGTTTTGGGGCAATTGAGTGAGTTGGATCAAGAGCTGGGAATGGGGTACTAATGAGCTCAAACTACACGGTTGTATTTGATGCAAACGTAATGTATCCAGCGCCACTTCGTAGCTTTTTAATGTACTTGGCGCTCGATGGACTGAGCTCATCCACGACGAATGGATTCGAAATTTACTGGCCAAACGCCCAGACCTGACTTTTGCGAAGTTGGCTCGAACTCGCGAACTTATGAATCAACACGTACCTGGCGCTATTGTTACTGATTTCGAGCAGTTGATTGAAGCAATAGTGCTGCCAGACAAAGATGATCGCCATGTCGTGGCAGCGGCGATAAAAACTCGCGCCGAAGCGATTATTACCTTTAACCTAAAAGACTTCCCTGCAACGGCATTGTCACCGCTGGGTCTTGAGGCGTTGCACCCGGATGACTTTATTTGCAATTTAATTGATATCAACGTTGGAGCTGTAATAGAAGCGGCACGAAATCATAGAGCTGGACTTAAAAATCCCCCGTTTTCTGCTGACGATTATTTGGATTTGCTGTTGAAACAAAAATTGCCAAAGACCGTTTCAAAGTTAAGATTAATGAGCGTCATGATTTAAAGTTTTGATAATGTCAATGTAAGCGGGGCAGCCATCGCCCAAGAGACTGGGGTGTCCGCTTAAGTTTCGTAATCACTATCAGTGTTAAGCTGAGTGTCTTGTTCGATTCTGGTAATAATTAAAAGTCAAGATTTGACCCCTTTTTTCTGACCCCTTTTTTCATGACCCCTTTTTTCCTATAGGGGAATATTCAAGAAGATTTTAGTGTACATCAGCTGCTGGTTATTATTTTTTGGCGTTGAAATCATTGTATCTCCGGTTTTAAACACTGATGTTAGTATAGTAAATTAACGTGCTTACCGTACATTTTTTGGTCTAAGCTAAACAAACACCTATAGCGGTAGCGCCTTAGCGATCGTCGTATCTTACTCGAAATAATCAGGGTGCGTTACATGGAGACAGCGGTAAAGCCTGTTACGATATGAATTGGCTAAAGCCCTTCCTCGGTGGTCTCCGTTAGCTACCCTTACCAGAACCCCCATATTCCCAGTATTAAAAACACATCACAAACCTCCCCTAACCCTCAACTAAAGTAAGCCTTTACCCCCCAACAAATAAACGACACCATGTCACAACACAAAAAACAACCAACACCAACCCTGCCACCCAAAACTCCAAAAAAAGAGCTATTCCACCAAAATTAAATTGGAAGACCCCAAACATCTGTGCTTAACTTAAGCACGATTAACAGTTTCGGTAAGAATTAATAATAATTTGTTATATGCAGCAAAGCTACATATGCTAAGTACAAAACATAATAATATTATTCGGTACGATGTTAAATAATTAAGAGCCTCCCATGTTAACTAGGTGGTAGCTTCTTATTGCACGTAGTGTACGAACTATTGCCAATCTTCCCTAATGTTTCACATCAGAGGTCAGATGTTGCAGTGATTGATTCTGTACTTGTTCATTTTCGTGATTCGCTGAATATGCATTTTAAAATGCTATCCGGCCCGTCTTCCGACGACTCTCAAGAGGAGCGGGCGGCGTTTATTGATGGGGATAAAGTCGATCCCATCACATTTAAGAGCGAAGCTATCTCCGTTATCTTAATTAACGTCGAAGAAGAAAAAACCATGCGTGCAGCCGACCCCTACCGGCGTATGAGCGAGACCGGCGAGATGATGCAGAGCATGCCTGATATTCGCCTGAATCTTTATGTACTCTTTGTCGCTAAATTCAAACAATACCAAAGCTCACTCGAATACATATCCTCTACCGTGCAATATTTTCAATCTCGTCGTGTTATCACCCGGGATATGGCGCCTCAGCTGCCTGAAAATATCGAAAAACTCGTCGTAGAGCTAGTCACACTGCCGTTTAACGAGCAAAATGAAATTTGGAATGCCCTGCGCACCACCTACCACCCCTCCTTGCTGTATCGCGTTAAATTGATTCAATACGTAGATACTGATGCACGAGCGGCGAAAGGTGCTGGGGACGTATCGACGACTAAAAAACAAATCTCCCCGGTGAGTGAATAAACGTTGAAAACTCGGGAGACACGATGAAATACGCTGATTTAGTTATTATTGAACTGAGCCACGATTATTATCAATCGGGGCAATGTCCGTGCTTTGATGTCGTGCCTACGGCCGCCACCACACGGGTACTTAATGGTTTACGTGCAGGCTTCTCGGCTTCTGGGGCACTAGGCAAAGTATCCATTCGTGTGAATGATGACAATACGCCCTTTATTAATAGCCCACGCCCCGTCACCCTTGAGTTTGAGATGCGTTTTAATAACGCCGATAAACGTGAAGAATTTATGGGCATGACCGACTTGTCGGAAATGCAAAAATTACAGGCACCTACATTTCGTAATACCGGCCTCGAAGGCAATGGTCAACTTAGTTTAGGCGATAGTGATAACGCACTCTCCCCTAATGTTACTGCCAAAATAGAACTGGTATTGTCACTTGCCGATATGGATTTAGCGGCGGGTCCCGTTACTTATCAAGTGAGTTATAGTGCCTCAGAAAAACTCTGGGAATATTGCGTTCTGACCAATTTAAATCATGATAGCACAGCGTTTAAAATCGAAGACAATTCGACAGTGCCGAATGAAAATGATAATCAAATTAGCTTTGCAAGTTTGAACGCCGAGGGCGTGACCCAAGGCATGCGTTCCGATATTGCCACGGAACTGCAAAACCAATACCCCGATTGTAAACTCCTGCATTTTGTTTCCAGTCAAGCCATCAAGGACAGACAGTACGTTAGGGATAATATTCAATTTGTCGTCGGCGACGACATCGCGTTGGAATACCTGCCAAATCCATTGTTAAAAAATTCCAGCGTGGTTATCAGCGAAAGCGACGGCCAGACGCATGCTTCTATGTTTCAGGTCGTTAAATACATCACCCACACTCTCTCTACCAATGGAAATTAATGACTATGGCTACTTATTCGACTCCTGGTGTTTATGTTGAAGAAATATCCACTTTTCCGCCATCGGTCGCTGCAGTTTCGACCGCTATTCCTGCCTTTATCGGTTATACCGCGTCCGGCCCTAGCGCGAGCGAAGCGCCAAAAGTAGTACGCATTAATAACCTGCTCGAATACGAAACAGCCTTTGGTGGCGCCAAGCCAACAAGCTTTGAGGTAAGCGCGAACTACGACGCTGACAACAGTGCTTGGAGTATTAGCTCGCTTCAAAAAGCGTCTGTGGCCTCGGGTAAAGACTTTATTCTGTATTACTGCCTGAGCATGTACTTTAAAAATGGTGGAGGTAGCTGTTACATCGTATCCGTTGGCAACTACGACGACACGGCTAGCAAGCAGCGCTTTTTAGATGGCATTGCAGAGCTTGAAACTGAAGACGAACCGACCCTGATCAGCTTCCCCGATGCGGCCGTAAACTTAAGCGCTAGCGCGGATTATTACGATACTTGCCAAGCGGCACTTAGCCAATGTAACAAATTGGGTGACCGTTTCACCATTATTGATGTTAAAGAAAATGTCGGTAGCGAAGCACCCGCCGATGTATTGCGTGACGCCTCGTTAAATAAAAGCGACTTAATGTACGGCGCCGCTTATACCCCGTATTTAAAAACCTCACTGGTATACGTGACCGCAGACGACAAGGTTACTCTAGATATTACCGGTTACGAGGTGACATCGGCTGACGCACCTGCCGACGGCGAAGGTGAAGCCGCAGCGTCCGCCGTAGTCACCCTCGCTACCGTTAGAGATGAGCTCACCGGTTTATATGCCATGGTGGTTAAATCACTTGGCAATCAACGCATCACCTTACCGCCTAGCTCCAGTATTGCCGGTGTTTATGCCAATGTGGATCGTGAGCGTGGCGTATGGAAAGCCCCAGCTAACGAGAGCATCGTCTCCGTTATCGGTCCCGTGCGTAAAATTACTGATGAAGAGCAGGGTCGTTTAAACATCGATGTTAACGCGGGTAAATCGATTAATGTCATCCGCGCATTCACCGGTAGAGGCACTTTAGTTTGGGGCGCGCGCACTTTAGCGGGTAATGATAACGAATGGCGCTACGTCTCGGTGCGCCGCTTATTTAACATGATCGAAGAGTCCTGCCAGAAGTCGACGGCCTTTGCCGTGTTTGAGCCAAACGATGCGACCACTTGGTTAAAAGTCAAAGCGATGATCGAAAGCTTTTTACTCGGCCTTTGGGAGCAGGGCGGTTTACAGGGTTCCACGTCTGAGTCCGCTTACTACGTTAATGTTGGCCTAGGCAAAACCATGACCTCGCAAGATATTCTTGAAGGCCGTATGAACATTGAAATCGGTGTTGCAGCGGTACGTCCGGCAGAATTTGTGGTGTTACGTTTCAGCCATAAACTTGCTGAAGCTTAAAAATCGCGTCTTATATACAGACGCATAAACGCAAAAAAATATCGTGTGAATGCCCGACTTGTTGATGACAACTTTATTGCTGATAAGTATTACTGACAAGCTTATTATTGACAAATTTATTATTAACAAGTAGTGGGCGACACCATAATGAGGAATTTATCATGGCCTTAGCCAAAGAAGATTTAAAAGCTGCATACCCCTTGCCGGTTTACAATTATCGCGTTGAAATCGGCTCAGAAGCGGTGGCTTTCTCGGAAGTCTCCGGTTTAAGCATCAGTGTTGAAACCACGACTTACAAAGAGAGCCCTACTAGCAGTGGTGTCCCAGGGCCACGCTTAATGGTCATGCCAGGGCAACTTGCTCAGCCGACGATTAGCCTCAAAAAAGGTCTTGTGCCAGCCATTAGTATCCCCATTTTATACGGCTGGATTAACTCCATTCAATTAAATCAGGTCGAGAAAAAAGACATCAAAATTAGCCTGTGTAACGAAGCGGGTGACCCTGTGGTCACGTGGATCGCGATCAATGCATTTCCAACAAAACTGGATGCACCCTCGTTTGATGCTAACTCAAATGATGCCGCGATTGAATCTATGGATCTTATCTGTGACCGTGTGACTATGTCTGCTAGTTAAGTTCACAAGTTAAGTCAGCGACAAGCCCTGAACCTAAGTTTAAGTTTTGATTTAGGCTCGGGTTTGAGGCTTGTATTGGTGCAACAGATAAAATGTTGGGGAAAACATGGCGACCACTAAAGAGGCTATCCAAGACGGGTATCCGCTACCTGCCTACAATTATCGCGTGAGTATTGCGGATAATGGTGATGCACCAACGATGAGCTTTTCAGAAGTCTCAGGCTTGTCGCAGGAGTATGAAGCCGTGACCTACAAACACGGGCTTAGCTATGTCATGGGGCACACCATCGTGCCCGGTATGCGCCAGCCGGTAAGAATTACCTTAAAGCGCGGCATATTCAAAGCCAGTAGTTATTTTAGTGATTGGCTAGACGCCACCTATCGTGAGTCTTTTTCCGATAAAGTAAAACGTGATATCACCATTAGCTTATGCAACGAGGCGGCCGAACCATTGGTCAGCTGGCACGTAAAGTCAGCGATGCCGCTTAAGCTTGAAGCCCCGAATTTTGACCCAAACAGTAACGATGTGGCCATCGAAAGTATGGAGCTAATCGCTCACAGCCTCAGCGTATCTTATAACTGATGAGACAGTAACCATGGCGGCAGCGCAGGAATTATTAAAAGATACCATGTTAACTCTGAGCTATCGCTTCGGGGTGTTTATCTTTGCGGGTGGCTTGGTGCCCAACCCTGTCGATTTTCGCTTTAAGCGCGTCTCAGGTTTAAGCTCGTCTATTACCACCTCGTCGGTAGAAGAGGGCGGGCAGAATTTATACACCCAGAAATTACCCGATCGCGTGCAATATGAAAATCTCGTACTCGAACGTGGCGTGCCTTTAGCGTCGCCATTGGGCATTGAATTTAACGTGGCTATGTCCAATTTTTCGTTCTCGCCCTCCAATGTATTGGTGACTTTATTTAACGAGGGCAGTATTCCRCAAGCSGCYTGGTTRTTTATGAAAGCCTACCCGGTTAAATGGKCGGTGACYGACCTYGATGCCGACAGTAATACCGTGGTGGTCGAGACGATGGAGCTGGCTTACCAACGTATGCAAGTGATTCGTTTAYAACTCCTGATATAACTCCTGAAAGAGCTACCTGACCGCTATGATAATAGCAAKTTTGCCCCAAACAAGAGCTGAAGCCTGTGCCAGTAGAAATTAGAGAATTAGTGATCCGTGCCGTCATAGACGATGATGCCGACGGTGATGATAAGTCTGAGAAGGTCGGAATGGGTGACAGTCAGCCCTCAGAAGCCTTTATGCAGGCTTGCGTGCAGCAAGTACTCGCTATTCTTAAATCCTCAGGGGAGCGTTGATTATGGGTTTATTTGGCGCATCCTTAGAAAAACTCTCTATCTACCAGTGGGACGAAGCTGCCGGTAGCGATGTAGGTKCWGCTTTTGAGGTCATGTTTAACCCAAAATCCTACGTCACACGCCACGGTAATAGTTAYCTTRGTAATAAAAAAGTCCCRACGCCGAGYGATAACAGCGGYGGTAGCGACATGTCACCCGAGAGCTCGCAATCCAGCGCCAGCTTTCTCGGTAGTAAAGCRGAGAGCTTAGAATTAAGCCTCACCTTTGACGGCACCGGTACCACCCAATACGGCCTAACCTCCTTATTTAGTGGGATTACCAGCGTTAAAGAACAAGTACTCGCCTTTTTGAGCTTGTGCGTCAATATTGATGAAAGCACCCACATGCCTAATTGCTTGCGTGTGCAGTGGGGCATTATTGATTTTCGTTGTCGACTAAAAAGCAATACGATTACGTACAACTTATTTGATAAAGCTGGCGAGCCACTGCGCGCTGAAATGTCGGTTGTTTTCGAGGCGCTGCCCGGCGCAACCGTGACCAACCTCGGTGCGCAAGAGCTGTCTTCCCCAGATTTAACCCATACACATATGGTAACGGCGGGTGATACCTTGCCTTTATTGGTGAAAAATATTTACGGCTCAAGTAAGTACTATTTGCAAATTGCGCGTATTAACAAGTTAGATAATTTCCGGCAGCTAGAGCCCGGGCAAACCCTTTTATTTCCGCCGCTTGAGCAAAGCGTGCGCAAACAAACGTCGCGTAAGTAGGGGCTGGCCGTATGGGGGGAATAACCGTCACCATTACCAATACCGCGTCGGGCGCCATGCCGCAGATTGCTTCGGTTGTCGCGGTTGATGTCAGCAAAGAGTTTAACCGCATCCCGCGTGCAGAGATTGTTTTGATCGATGGCGGTCTTGCTGTGCCCGGATTCCCCTTGAGTGATGACCCCTTCTTTAACCCGGGTGAAGAAATTCAAATTAGCCTGCGTCACGAAGGTGCCCCAGAAAGCGAAGCCGTATTGTTTGTCGGTATCGTCGTGAAGCAGCGCGTGCGCGCAGATTGTACCGGTACCTATCTTAACGTGAGTTTAAAAGATAAAGCCGTAGGCCTTACTCATGGGCGTCGCAGTGTATTGCATAAAGAACTTACCGATACGGATATTATCAAAGCCATCATAGGCGAGAAAGGACTAAGCCCCGGCATTGTTGATCCTACCACCGCCACACACCCGGAAATGACCCAATTTAATAGTAGCGATTGGGATTTTATTATTTTACGCGCCGAAGCTAACGGCTTACTCGTCGGCGTTGATGATGGGGTTGTGAGCGCCAAAAAAATCGACTTGAGTACCGCGCCTATATACAGCTTTGAATATGGCCTAGATAGCATTTCGAATTTTGATATTGAAGCCGATAGCGAACTACAATTTGCCGCTGTGCAAAGCACCGCCTGGTCGATTGCAGATCAAGCCCTAACCGCGCCCACCGAGGGGGCAGATATGCCCTTAAAACAAGGGGCTAGTTTATTCTCGCCCCCTGATATTGGCACCACCCTCGGTAACGAAAGCTTATTACACAGCAACCCCGTTCCCTTGTTACCAGAAGAGCTACAAGCATGGGCGGATAATTCTATACAGCGGGCGCGCTTAGCGTTTATTCGCGGTAGCTTAACCGTGCCGGGTGTAGGTGATATAAAACCTTTTGATATTATTACTGTTGCTGGTATGGGCGATAAATTTAACGGTAACGCATTAGTGAGCGGCGTACGTCACCGTGTGACGGTTGAGGGTGGTTGGGTGACGGATATTCAGCTTGGTCTCAGTGCGGAGAGCCACGCCAGTAAATTCTGTGCGAGTGAGCCGCAGGCCTCAGGTTTGCTCCCCGGTATTCAAGGTTTACATATTGGTGTTGTGGCCGCCTTTGAAGAAGACCCTGAAAAAGAGCTACGCGTTAAAACAATTTTACCCGGCGTTGGTGAGGCAGCCGACACGATTTGGGCGCGCTTAGCTAGCCCAGATGCCGGTGTCGGTCGTGGGTTTTTCTTTCGCCCCGAAGTGGGTGATGAGGTGGTGGTCGGGTTCTTTAATAATGACCCGCGCCAAGCCGTTATTTTAGGTTCATTGTACAGCTCTAAAAATACGCCCTTTGATGATTGGGCTGCGGCAACAGAAGATAATCAATTTAAAGGAATTGCTTCTAAACTGGGTGCACGTATTGAATTTATTGATGGCGATGCCCCGCAAATTATTATCGCTACGCCCGGTGGTAATTATATTAATCTCGATGAAAATGGCGGCGCGATGGAGTTGGCGGATCAAAATGGCAACATTATATTGATGGATGCCAATGGTATTACGATCACGAGTGCTGGTGATTTTATTGTCGATGCTGCGAGTGGCAACGTCGAGATCTCCGGCAGTGCGATTGATTTGGTTTAAGCGCTAGGCTAGGGCTTAAAAGTAAAAACAGAACTTAAAGCTAGAATTAAAAAGAAGAACTTAAAAACAAGTTATTAAAATTAAGGGTTAGAACTATGAAAGATATAAATTTAAACCTCAGTATTGAGCAAACAAATGTCATTCTTCAAGCGTTAGGTAACTTACCGTTTGTACAAGTACACGAGCTTATTGACAGTATTCAAGAGCAAGCCAGCAAGCAAGTAGCGGAGCAAGAGCAAAGTGAAGCCGCACCAGCAGATAACCTTGTTTCTATGGTTGCTGAGTAAGTGCTTGCAGAATAAATAGCGACGGAATAATAAGTTTGACCCTAGCCCGTTAACATGGCGAATAGCGTTTATGAACACGAACCCACAGTATTTAGGCACTGGCTGGTCCTTCCCCCCCAAATTTACCAAGGGCGGGCAAGACGTACATATGGTCAGTGGTGAGCAAGACGTGCACGAGAGCTTGCAAATCTTACTCGGCACACGTCTTGGCGAGCGTATTTTACGCTCAGACTACGGTTGCGACCTAAGCCGCTACGTGTTCGGCACCGTTGATGATGGTTTTGCCAGCGCATTAGGGAGCTTAGTGCGCCAGTCATTGACCAAAAACGAGCCGCGTATTCGACTTGAAAGCGTCGGCGTAAAACAAAGCGACGATGAAGCGGGGCTGATTGAATTAAAAATTACCTACCTAATTCACCAGACCAACTCCCGCTACAACATGGTCTATCCATTTTATATCAACGAAGCGCTGCAAACGCCGGTGTCGAAATAACAGCCATGAGCCAAGTGAAAACAGCCGTGAGCCAAGTTAACATAACAGCCATGAGCCAATACGAGCCTGCCCATGTCTGACTTTATCATCGTAGATGGTGATCAGGCCATGTTTATCCCCGCCTTCGGCATGGCCACCGTCGTGGTTCAGCCTGGGGAAATTGCCGGTAGTGGCCCAAGCACTATTGGTGGCACGCCCGCGTGCATCGATGGTGACGAGGCCAGTGTTGAAGTACCCGGCTGCAATTATATTACCGCCGTTCATACCGTTCCGGGCAGCGGCACCCTAAAAATAGATGCGCTAGCTGGGGATCAATTGGCGCAAAAAACTACCGTCGACGGTACCCCGGTCATTCTTAAAGGCAGCATGTTTACCGCCGTATTTGAAGTGCAAAGCCCAGCCCAGCAACCGACACCGACAGGTCCCGTACCCGACGCCTCACCGAAATATTCAGGCAACGGTAACTTTATGAACTCTAACGTTAAGTGCAAAGGTACGTAAGCGTCATGCCCACACCCAAAGCTAAAAAGCAATTAAGTTATCGTGATGGCACCAGTCAAGGTGACCGCAGTAAACCTGCGCTCAAACCGGAATATGCCCCGATAGACGAGCGCAAAGCGAAAGATTTACTTAATTTTATTGCGCGCTTTGCCGGTGAGCTACGCTACTTTGATGAGCACAATACCTCGGAAAACGCCGATGGCAGCGTGAATACTTGGGTCAACTTTTTTAAGCCTTTAAGTGAAAGTGCTGCCTTAAGTGACGATGATCTGGACAGCTATCTCGATCAAATCGTCGACTACATGAATGACCCGAATAGCGTTAGCCCACAAATGCAGGCTAACTTCAGTCGTCCACATTTTACCCTTTTACTAAGCTTCGTTAAATTACTCGGGCACGGTAAAGACCACCTCAATACCCTGACCGGTAGGCACATCAATTTTTATTATGAGCAGCTGTTAAAGTTTGAGCGCCGGGCGCCTGTTAATGATCGTGCTAATTTACTAGTTGAGTTAGTAAAAAGTGCCGATTTTTATGAGCTTGAAGAAGGTCGAGAATTAGCCGCAGGTAAAGACAGTGACGGTAATCAGTTGATTTACCGTACCGATCGACGAGTGGAAATTAACAAAGCTTGCGTCTCCCAGTTAATTTCAATTTACTCGGACAAACAAGCCCTTGGCGTGCGCGAATATCGCCAACAGAACATCGCGCAAAAAGGCAAAGGCATTAAACAGCAGCAAGATGCTCTCGTCAGTATGCTAAGCATCGTTCTTGGTCGCCCCTTGCCTGGTGATGAGTTGCCGCTTTTCCCGACGGCTGTTAATACAGACGTCAGTGCTGATAATCAAGACGCAGAATTTGTCCCTGTCACTTATGCCTTGGTCCAAAAACAAAAGCAAAATCAAAAACAAAATAACCTAGTAGATTTTACCCTTCTGCAAAAATTTGGTGATATTTTTACCTTTATCGGTCATAAAACCCCAGAGGGTTTACACCTAAACTTTACCCAACTCCATGAGCTAATGCGCTTTAAATGGCGTCGTGAGCCGACCGAGTTTGACCCAGAATATACCAGTAACAAAAGCGGACTAGACAGTGACTGGCGTAACATTCACCGCGTACTCAGTCTTGCCGCCGCTAAAGCAGGCGGAAGTATCGATGCCTTAGCTAAAACCTTAGAAGTCGCTGCAATAAAAGATTTTTATGGGAACTTTCAAAAAGCCTTCCAAAGCGCTTTGGGTTTTGACCCCTACGCCAGCGAAAGCTTTGACGGTCTATCGGGCGTGAGTCATATTGATCACGTATTTCGCGATCGTCATGCCAGTGCGGTTAAAGCCTTTATTGAAAACACCGAGAAAAACCCCCTCAGCCCACGTACCTTGCATCTGACTATGGCCGATTTTGAGCAGATGATGCAAATTAAACAGCGCGTTGAAGGTGAGTGGCGCTACATTAATGAGATTATCCTAAAAGCCGCTGCAAGCAAAAATGCCCGTTTAAAGAACGCGAGCATTAGCGATGCTGGAATGGCTAATTTTAACAATAATATTAAAAAATACCTTGGTAATAAATATCCTAAAATTGAAGGCATTAATAGTATTGGCAACATGGATCAGTTATACGCTGGCTTGCTGCCATTGGAATATTATTTTGCGCTGCCCTTGAGTGACATTGCCTTTACAATATCAACCGTGCAAAAAGCGAATATCGACGAAATCGATTGGCGCCAAATTGAAGGTATCCTCAACGAGAGTGGCAGGGAGAAAAACGCCCGTGCTCTACGTGCTCGCTGGCTGCAAACCCTCGAACAAAAGTATGCCACTTTATTGACTGACGAGACCGTAAACGACGAGCAGCGCTGGATCCAAATAATTGCCGATGTCATGGACGAAGAGGCCGTCACTACAACAGGTAGCGACGCCGTTAATAGCTTAGCGCCTTACCTATCTGTGCGTGACAATATGACGCTCACGGGCTTGTATGGTGACGAAAACAACGCTAAGGCCGATGCTACCAAGCTTAAAAGCGCATTAGCGCTGATAGCCAATGCAGCTCAACAAAAATACCGAGATGACAGCCCGCTCAAGCAAGAGATATGGAACAACCTTTATTTTAACAATGATGCCCCCAGCACCGTGGTTAAAACTAGCCTAGGCGCTGACAGTAGCACCACGCGCTGGCGTACCTTTGGTGATGCCCCCGCACTGGTGGCCGAAGATGCAAACCCGCCTGGGGAGATTGGTTGGTTGTTATCTGCGCCTATTTTAAACCTGAGCCAAGGGCAACGTCGTATTACCCTGGATTTAGTCTTCGAGCCCACAGGTTTTAGCCTCGATAAAATTAAGGCCTTATTTAATTCCGAGCACTATGCCCTACGCGCCTTAGTCAGTACAGAAAAAGACTGGATAGGGCCTGCCGCCGATAATTTTAAAGTCAGCGTCAAAATAAATAAAGTCCGTGCCGACGGAGCCGCTCCGGGCGCGCCCGCAGATCAACTGCAACCTGTAATGACCTTAAGCCTAGATTTTGCAGAAGATATTGATCCTATTTGTCGCCCAAGCCAAGACGTGCACGGTATTAGTTGTGAGTCAGCGGCGATTAAATTAATGCTTCGCCAAAACTGGTCCTCAGAAGGTGCGACCGGGCTTGGCCAATTTAAAACCGATTACCCGACCTTTAAAAGCCTATTACTTGCGTCCGCAGATGTTCAAGTGAAAGTGACGGGCTTATGCGATTTACAATTACAAAATGATCAGCGCGTACTCAAAAGCGGTAAGCCTTTCGAGCCCTTTGGTGCCCGACCGGATGTTGGCAGTAATTTCTACTTCGCCCACCCAGAACTTGCCGGTAAACAGTTTACCGAAATGGCACTGAACTGCGAATGGATGGGTTTACCCACTAATGTCGTCGACCATTATAAAAACTACATCGGCGCTAAATCTCTGAGTGAGGCGAACTTTAGTGTCGATGTTGATATCTATCAGCAAGGGCGTAAAGGTCCGTATAGCAGCACTAAAAAAACACTAGGCAGTAAAGCGTTATTTGGCAATAGAAGCACCGAAGGTAAAAGCATACTGAGCAGTATTCAGTTAAATGATAAAGACCTCGGGATTTTTGTGGCGAGTGGTGATTATAGCGCCGGGCGAAGCGTGACGGAAGGCAGCCACTATTTGCAGCTCAGTTTGAATAACCAAGATTTCCAGCACAATAATTACAGTATCTCGGTGACTAAAAACTCCGCCGATTTAGCCTTGGCCATGGGCGGCGCTAACCGTCCGACAAATACCGATGCCTATATAGTAAACCCACCCTACACGCCGAAGATAAAAAACCTAAGCATTGACTATAGTGCCAGCTTACACCTTGATTTACGAAAAACAGACCTACAACACAAACAAGCCGATGCCACCGCAATCGTCCGCCATGTACAGCCTTATGGCTATAGTCTTGCCGACGGCCCCGAGTCCATAAA
>NVXL01000161.1 GCA_002746115.1 Alteromonadaceae bacterium | reverse complement strand
TTTTTAAGAAGTAGCCACTTGGGTCGGTGTAACTCAAGGGGCTGTTTAGCACGTAGGAATAACGGTTTAATGCTTGTAAATTGGTGCGATCCTGCACAAAAGGGTCAGCACTAATAAAGCGACCAAGTTCAGCATCGTAAACACGGCCATTCATATGGATAAGACCAACGCCGTCCATTTGCTCGTGCCCGGTAAAGCCTTTATTAGTGTTTATTGAACCTAATTGTAAGGGCGAGATAGTCAGATTAGCTTTTTGGTACGTAGTCAAAACATTCCAAGCACCAAGTTCATCTATCAGTGCTTGTAAGTTCGGTGCGCGTCGCTTGCCCAAGCGTCAAAGCTAAACTCCTCTTTAACATTACCAATTTCGTCAGTAATGACCGTAATTGACGATATCGTGGCGCTCTACAGTAGAGGGTATCATTCTGCGATTGGCTGTTGATGTTAAATGATGTTTCAAAATAATGGTACACCAGATGAAAACGAACAGCTCTGATGATAACTTAATCCCTTTCTGATCGAATTTTCTATTAAATATAGATGCTTCAAATGGCGAAATATATTAGTATTTCGCCATTTTTTTACATCCAGTTTCCCCCAGCCTGTCGTACGCGGTGGGTTTATGATACGGTTTGGCAAAAAGTATAGCGACAAATTGGCAAGACCTACTTTCGCTATGATCGTATCGTGGTAAAGACGTCATATTTGTGCCAAATCTTATGATGAAACACGTGGCTCAACGTATGACGATATCGTGGCGCTCTACAGTTGGGGTTGGTGGCGGTATTGGTGTGCGCGTCTTTTAGATGTTTCCCTTTTATGGGTTCTCCTAAAAGATAAACCCGCCGTTGAACAGAAGTTGGAGGGTTTTAAAGCCTGTGCTTTAACGTTTATTTACTATAAACCCGTGCGGACCAATCTTGATTTTATTTCAGAAACGTGGTCATCTGAAAAGTACACTCTTATCGCTAAGTCTGTAGTAAATATGAAAAATCGACTGTGAATTTTTTTAATCATGATATAAAAAGCGGCCTCGCTATGGGCTTCACCATATTCTATATCAAGGTCCTTCAGATGCTTCCTTACGTCGGCCATAGGTGTGCCTATTGGGAGCTTGGCTTCAAACTGCTCGACAAATTGTTCATAATTGTGAATGTTGACTTTAGATACTTCAATTGTCTTTTCTTCTTTCCCGTTTGTATTCATAGATAAGCCACTCAAAAAAAACAGAATAAAAATTACAAATTTCATTAGTTAAGCTCCAATTTACTTTGCGATGCAGGAGTGAAAAATTGCCCTGACGGTCTCGATACCCCTAAATGTTCGGCCGCTTGATATGCAAAAGAGTTGCTATTTTGCGTCAGCAGTCGGTAGAGTAGGGGCGCTGAGTTAACACTGTCAGTATAAGTGGATAGCTGAGTATTATAAACGCTAGCGGGTTTGGCTGAGTGTAATAAAACTTGGCTACTTGCTGGGTTGGTTTCCCAGTCCGAAGCACCGACAACATAATCTTCTGTTTCAGCTGTTAAATCGCCGCCCGCAAGCCCCTTGCCAGGCCCTGCTCTGAATACCGTCTGAAGTGATGTTTGGTGGTCAGTAACGATAATGTAAGCGTGTTTAGGGCTTAAAGGGCCTAACCATGGAATAATTCGCTTATGTCTAAGCTCAACTGTTGTGTTCGTGCCTTCGGGAGCGGACGGTATGATATTCCCTTTTTGAGCGGATGCCGATTCTTGGTTCCCATCCACACCCGCCTCGGGCGCACCATCATCTGCTTTACTACCGCTACCTTGTGGGCTATTTGCATTTAGCACGGCACTCTTCAGCCTGCTTTCTGCGACGCTAATGAGGCCAGATTTCACTCCGTCAACGAACTTGCCACCACCAGCTTTGGATACGATACCAGACAACAGTACCGTGGACATCTCACCGGCAACGGCGTTCACGGAACTCGCAATAGCACCACTAATCCCGGATGTCACAATTCCCACGGCAAAACTTGTCAATAAGGCACCGGGCGGTACCCCATTTGCCGCTGAGATGCCAAGTTGCAATAGAGCCAAATATTGAAAATATGCCGTGCCACAAGGCGGGCAGAAATAACTGATTACAAGGCCAATTACCGTCGATAGGCCGGGTACGGCATTAATGACTTCACCCGTTTCGAGCAAAACTTTCTTGTGGTACGAATTTATTGATGCATTCAGCTGCTTATGTAATTTATGGAACTTGGAAAATACATTTTTTAAGAAGTAGCCACTTGGGTCGGTGTAACTCAAGGGGCTGTTTAGCACGTAGGAATAACGGTTTAAGGCTTGTAAGTTGGTGCTATCCTGCACAAAAGGGTCAGCACTGATAAAGCGACCCAGTTCGGCGTCGTAAACACGGCCATTCATATGGATAAGGCCAACGCCATCCATTTGCTCGTGGCCGGTAAAACCCTTGTTGGTGTTTATTGAACCTAACTGTAAGGGCGAGATAGTCAAGTTAGCTTTTTGATACGATGTTAAAACGTTCCAAGCACCAAGCTCATCTATTAGTGCTTGTAGGTTCGGTGCGCGTCGCTTGCCCCAAGCATCAAAGCTAAATTCCTCTTTAACATTACCAATTTCGTCAGTAATGACCGTAATCGAGCCAATATGGTCTTTATGCATGTAGCGAGTTTTGCTTGTTTTTGTGCCATCGGTTTTGCTGGTAACGCTTGAAATGGCAAAGTCACTAATAAAGCTGCGTTCTTCGACTTCTCCGTTGGGCTTAATTACCTTTTCATAAATCCCGCCAACATAGTGGTAAGTGGTGGTGTCGGAGCCGTTGGTGTCCACTCGCTTAAAGCGGTTACGATCGGCATCGTAGGTGATGTCGGTGGTGTTACTGTCTTTAATAATTTGTGTTGGTTTGTCAAAGGCGGAATAGGTAATGGTGCGCCCATCGCCTTCAATCATATTTCCGTTGGCATCGTAGCAATAGGTGGCATTCTTTTCGCCGGTAATTTTCCCCACCGCGTGGGGTAGCGTGCGGCCACCGCTACAAGTGTGTGCGTAGGAATAATTCCCTACACCGGACTTATAGATAATATTGCCAAGCACATCGTATCGGACTTCGGTATCGCGAATGTCGTAGTTACCAAAGTTCGAATGTAGATGGCGGAGCCTATTTAGGCTGTCGTAGTCAAAGGTTTCTGAGATGTTTTGAATGTGATCATGACGTTCAGTTAAGCTGCCTATTTTATCAAAGACAAAATCTAACTCTTGAATGGAGGGTAGCTCGTAGTCAAGGGGAGTGAAGCTATTAATTGTTTTGAGGCGATTGGTATAGACGTCAAATTCTTGCTTTGTTTTAACGCCATTACCAAATATTTGCTCTAGCGGATTACCCTGTGCATCCGCCTCAATGATGGTGTAATAAACTTGACTCGGATTATCCGCATTTTCTAGCTGTACTGAGGCGCCTATGCTGTTGTAAACAGACTTTAAACGTAGGCGCTGTGCATCACCGGGGAAGGTTACGGTGTCAACTCGGTGATAGTTATCGTAGTCGCTATTAATGGTATAAGTATGACCATCAATCTCTTCTTCGCTACGCTCTAATAAGCCATAAACATCGTCGTAATATAAACGATTAACATGCCCACGAGCGGCGCTTAGGTATAATTTGCCTTTGCTTTTCCCGTTGTCATTATGGTCGTAGATCCATAAATCAGCGTTGTTGGCATTACCGACTTCACAACTATTAGTCGATTGAGAGCTACCACCAAGGCTGGTGGCTACTGTACCTGCGTAATCGTAGTAGCGGTTTGTCATACGGCCAGCCACATCGTAAACCATGCAGGTAGTTTGATCTTTTGCATCTTTCTGGGTAATTAACTGGCCGAGTGCATTGTAAGTGTAAAACCACTGGCCTTTATCTGGGTCATCCATAGAGGTTTTACGACCAAAGGCATCGTAAGTGATGGTCGTGGCATCAATGTTTGGGGCAGTCGCCGACGTCATATTACCCATGGAGTCGTATGTATAGGTAACTGAATTGCCATCTTGATCGATCGTCTCAATCAGGTTGCCCAGCGCATCGCTTATTTCAGTCTTGGCCTGGTTTTTACCCCCCACATCGGTAGTCGATACACGGGTGAGGCCGTTGAAAATTACCGTGCTAACGAGATTGGTGCCATCCTCAGTGCCTTGCGTCGACGCAGTGACACGACCTAGTGGGTCATGTATTACATGGGTGTAAATAATCGGGTCGTTATCAAAGAAGGGATCACAGACTTTATGGTTTCTACCAATAGCGTCGTAATGATTGACGACATTAATAAAGCGGCCATCTAGGCTTTGGGTGCGCCGTTTTACTTCACGACCAAGCTTATCCATGTAAACGTGACCACCAGCACCGCCATCTTGAGTGGTGGTGATACGATAAACAGGAACACTATCTTCTACAAGAGTGCCATCTTCGGTGGTACTCGTACACCTTGAGTCACCTCCAGCGGCCACCTCGGAGCACCACTGAAAGCTGGTATGAGTCGCGACAGGCTTAGCGGTTTGGTACGCTTTAATGCTGCGGGTAACGCGACCCCAGATATCGTAAACGGCCTTACTTTTAATACCGTTAATATCCGTTGCTATATTAGGCAAGCTTGCATTGATAGTCCCTTCAGGATAATACGTAATCGTGGCCACATACCCTAAGGGGTTGGTTTGGGATAGGGCGTAACGGCCTGAGGCATCATAGGTCACAGTAGAGGTACGCTCAGCGAAGTCAGCGCCGCGCACCGTTGTTTTTAATGCATTGCCAAAGAGATCAATGTCGTGACGTTCTGTCTCAGCAAGGATTGCCTCAGTTGCAGGGTTGAGGCTACGCTCTTTGAGCTGCAAGCCTGTGAGAGGGTCATAAGTCCATGCGGTAATCGTCGTAATCGCAGCTTCGCCAGGAATCGTCGCTACTGCTGCCGTTCGTGTTAATTTTGCTTGTATATGCCCAGCGCTATTTATCTCGGTATAGGTGCTTAACGAGCTATTGGTTCGTAAAACCGTACCAAGGTCATTATAAATTGTGCTAGAAGTCGTTAGCGGCATGCCGTAGCTATTATAGGTGTACGTACTATTTTCTCTATTTAAGAAAGCACCGTTTAAATCCCGCTTTATAACGATGGAGTCTTTAAGGTCAAGACGAAAACGCTGTGAAGACCCTGAGCCAATAGTCACCACCTGCCAGTCGTTAGCCGCGTCTGACATGATGACGTTAGCATGCTGGGTTATGACTGATGYGACGGTACCATTGCGTTTTTCATCTAATCCCTGATCAAAACTGCTGGTAGTGCTGATGCCGTTCATCGGGTTGATTACGTTGACTTTGGCAAAACCCATTGGGCGCGAAATATCTAGACGAAACTTCGCATCTGTGTAGGTGTATTCGGTTGTGAAGACGCCACCGACACCGTTAGATGTCGTTACTTTGTTAATTAATTGCTTGGGGCTAGCATCGAAATTAAACGGATAAGCGTAACTGGCTTGTTCGCGAATATGCACGCTGGTATCGCTAGACTGAGCATAATAAAAACTGGTGGTATGCCCCGGTGCGCCGTCGCCATTACCTGCAATAACCTTGTCGATTCGCTGATGGTTGGCTTTGGTGAAACTCGTATAATAATGATCGCTACCATCGGGTCGCCAAATACGGTCAGCAACGCCATCGCCATTTAAATCGACGAAACGCTCATACCAACCCTCATACGAGTAAGCTTTAACGGTGCCGCCTCCAGTAACGGGAGTATCTTCAACCATCCATGGTATTGGCTGTAAAAATCCGCTACCCGTGTTAACGGCCATATAGTAGTGGTTGCTGCCAGCGGGTTTCCAAATACGATCAGGCAAACCATCACCAGTGACATCAATGTATTGCTCAAAGCTTCCCTCAGGGGAATGCAACCATGGGCCGGTCGAGGTTTTCACTAGCCACGGTGTCGGGTCGTTAAAACTGAGGCCGTTATTAATGGCCACATAATAACTATCGTTATTGCCGCCATTGCCATCGGGGTTCCATATGCGATCCGGCAGGCCGTCGCCATTTAAGTCAATATATTGCTCTAAGGCGCCATTCCAGGAGGCCGTATTGACCGGTGAGTCGGATGCTGACATCCATAAGGTCGGCGATAAAAACCCGCCACTACCGTTATTCAGTGAGGCGTAGATATCATTAGTATTATGACCGTCATCATTTGGGATCCAGACGCGGTCGACATAGCTATCATTATTCAAATCCACATAGGATTCATGCCGGTTTTGAAACGAGCGATTATCAACGATTACCCAGTTGTCGGTGCCTAAGCGAGGAACAATCCGCAGAACAGGAGCGTCGAAGCCACTGTTACCATTATTAAACATGACAAAAAAACTGTCGGACTCATGGGGGTTCCATATACGGTCCACTAAACCATCATTATTTAAATCAATATACGCTTCTCGCCCCTCATGAGGTTGCGCCAGCAGCTTTMTTCCGCCGCTGCTATAAAGCTCTGAATCCTTAATTAATATTTCTGGATGCGCAAAGGAGGTTCCGGTATTTCTCGCCCATAGATAGTCCATGAATGYGGGGCCACGAGGATTCCAGACACGGTCAGGCAAGCCGTCGCCATCGATATCAACATACCATTCCTCACTATCGTCAGCATAGGCGGGTACATCAATATTCACTTCATCCTCGATCTCTTCAGTYGAATAGAACTCCTCATCCATTTGGAGTTCGGCGTCAAGCCATGATGTCGCCGCGTCAAAACCGTTGCCATTATTGAGCATCACATAAAAATCGCGAGGGTTGTCATTATGGTTGTAAGGCGTCCACACTCTGTCGGCCAGCCCATCGCCATTTAAATCTAAATACTGCTCGCGTTTACCATCACGTGAAAAATGGTTGAATGCGCTGGTGGTGTTAGTAATCGCTCGTACAGCCGTTTCAGGCCCAACATTTTCAGGGCTCCACTGAAAAGTTGTMGCAGGCATACAAACGCTTGAGGCACACTTTTCTACTGACAATAAACGCTTATGCGAGTGATCACTGTCGGCAGAATAAGTCATGTTAAAACGACGAAGCGGGGTCTCAAGGGAGTACAGCTGGATATTATCGATTAACCAATCTCGTTTTGTATATCCACCGGCCATGTAGCTTTTTTGCATGCGGTCAGCACCATCAAGGTAGGCAAAGCGTAATGACCGTTGAGCGGTGAGCGCTGCATTGTCGTTGGCGGCAAAGTCAATTTGTGTGACGCGGTGATTATTTGATCCGGGGGGCTTTTCGTAGTTAACTTGCAAGTAATTACCGAATCGATCTTCACTGCGTGCTAAAGCCCAGGAGATAACGCTGCCATTATTGCTGGCAAATAGCCGAGCAAGGTCACTATTACCAAATTGGTGAATTTTTCCACCGGCTGTCCATACGGTAAAAGACGCAGGACCGCTCTCAATTTGGCCATATGCAAAAACTTTCGTACCGTCATCATTTTCTTTGCGGTATTCCGAGGCATTGGCACCATAGGTACCCGCAACTAATACAAGGCGCTGCCCATCTAGGCAGAACTTGTCGTTATCGTCAAAATCAACTGGGTCATGTGCTTCGCCACGCTGCTTGCTTGGTGGGCATCGTCGAATAGTTGAAAGCCCTTTTAATGTCCAACCCACACCCAATGCAGATGCTCCGCCATTACTGTTGTAACTCAGGGAGATACCTGGCGCCATGCCGTTGATGGCACCGGTAGTATCGATCGGAATGCTGTAAGAGGCGCTACCATCGAATTCAATTTGGTGTTCACCGGGCAATGCACCCACGGCAGGGTTATGCACGGGTTGAGTCAGGGGCAAAGGGTTTGGGTATGGCTCAAGGGGCGTGGGCACAGGGCTTGGTGTTGGGACTGGCGTGGGTTGAATAACGCTAATCTGCTTGGTCACTCCGGGAATTGGAGAACAACCCCCGTAAACACAGCGATAGGCTTTGTAAGTGTAGGTGCCAGGGCTAGATTTACTTTGACTTACATTGTTATTGCGAATCTGCCACGTCGAGGTATCAAGCACGTAAGCAATATCATTACCGCTCCAATAAATTGCAAAGCTTTCACCCACATTAACTTGGGTGGCGGTAGCCTGTAGGCTTTGAGCGGATGTGGGTAGCGCGGTAAATGAGGCGCTAAGTATCAAAAAAATAGTAAAATAGATGCGCGAAGCGGTAGGGGAAATCCAAGGTATATGCACGTGTTCTCCATTAATTGCATAGATCCGCTAGTTCAACCTCGATCATTGAGTGAAGAAACCAACTAGGGGAAACATAAAGGAACACGAACGGAATAAAATTTACTCGCACTCCCTGTGAAGCGCATATGTTAACAAGGTAAATACAAAAATACACGTGTTAATCTAAAATAGTTAAATAAAACATCAAGCATACACAGCTGATTGATGTTCGCTTTCTGAGCTATGATCGTATCTTGCTAAAATCATCATATTTGTGCCAAATCTTATGATGAAAAGCGTGGCTCAAAGTATGACGATATCGTGGGGCTCTACACCAAATGAAGATGAATGATCAGAAACAGCATGGTATCGGGGGTGATCCAGAGAAAGAAGCGAACAAATGGTAAGTAAAAAATAAGCCGGTGAGCGCTAATAATACGAATGGTGATGGCATTTACAATAAAAAAGCGCCCCTGTTATAGGGGCGCTTTATACGATAAACTCAATGCCAAAAGCGTGATTAAGGGATATTAACCACGTTCTTGCTTATGGCGTGGTACTACAAGTAACGCCGTTCAAAGTAAACGCGGTAGCAGCATCAATCGGTGCTGAGTTATTGCTTACTTGGAAACCAAAGGATGAGGTTCCGCCGTTAGCGCCTAAGCGACCATTCCAATGTCCAGCGGGGTTACTCGCTGTCATGTTGCCACCAAGGTTGCTGAAGTTTGCGTTCCAACCGTTGCCAAAACTCTCGCCTGCACCTAAGGCCCAGTTCAATTCGTAACCGTTAATTACGGACGAGCTAGTATTGGTGATGGTCACGTTCATCTGACCGCCTGAGCCCCAATCATTGACAATCGCATAAGTGACCGAGCAAGATCCGCCAACGCCGCCGCTTGAGCTAGAAGACGAACTAGAAGACGACGAACTAGAAGACGACGAACTAGAAGACGACGAACTGGAAGACGACGAACTGGAAGACGACGAACTGGAAGACGACGAACTAGAAGATGACGAACTAGAAGATGACGAACTAGAGGACG
>NVXL01000160.1 GCA_002746115.1 Alteromonadaceae bacterium | reverse complement strand
GTTTGACTGAGTCCGGCACTAAAGTGAAGCAGATTGTTTCTACTTGGCCTAACCAGTTAACGGGTTCTACCTCTTCTACATCCTCGACCTCTTCTACCTCCTCTTCAAGCTCTAGCTCTACTAGTAGTACTGGCGGTGGCGGCGTATCTTGTACGGGCGTTAGCGTTTACCCTACTTGGACTGCTCGTGATTGGAGTGGCGGACCGCTAAACCATGCTGAAGGCGGCGATCAGTTGGTGCATCAGAATGCTCTTTATACGGCTAACTGGTACACAAACTCTGTTCCTGGTAGTGATGCAACATGGACATTAGTGGGTACTTGTGGCGGAACAAGCAGTTCTAGTTCTTCAAGTAGTTCTAGTAGTTCAAGTAGTTCTAGCTCTTCAAGTAGTTCAAGCAGTTCTAGTTCTTCAAGTAGTTCAAGCTCTTCAAGCAGTTCTAGTTCTTCAAGCAGTTCTAGTTCTTCAAGTAGCTCAAGCTCTTCAAGCAGTTCAAGCGGTGGCACTAACGTATGTACTAACGTTAATGCTTATCCAAACTGGACGGCGAAAGATTGGTCCGGTGGTCCATTTAATCACGCAGAAGGCGGTGATCAAATCGTATACCAAGACTCCTTGTATACGGCTAACTGGTACACCAACTCTATTCCTGGAAGCGATGCTACCTGGACATTGGTAAGTGCTTGTGGCCTTAGTAGCTCAAGTTCTTCTAGTTCAAGCTCTTCAAGTTCTTCAAGCTCAAGCAGCTCCGGCAGCACTACAAGTAGTAGCTCAAGCTCTTCTAGCTCAAGTTCTTCCAGCTCTACTAGCAGTGGCTCAGTTGGCGTTTTCCGTGTAGATGCTACTGGTAATATCACCAAAGACGGCACCGTAATGCCTGTAAATTGTGGCAACTGGTTTGGTCTTGAGGGTCGTCATGAACCATCAAATGACGGTGTTAACCCAAGCGGTGCACCGATGGAGTTATACGTAGGTAATACTCTTTGGGGTGCTACTGGCCGTACTATTCAGCAAACCATGACCGAAATTAAAGGCATGGGGATGAATGTACTTCGTGTACCAATTGTTCCTCAAACTCTTGATGCGACTGACCCACAAGGCATGGCGCCCAACTTGAAAAACCACTCAAGTGTTATTGCACAAAATGCACGTCAGCAGTTAATGGACTTCATTGTGTTGGCGGATCAAAATGACCTTCAACTTATCATCGATATCCACGCTTGTTCAAACTACATTGGCTGGAGAGCGGGTCGTCTTGATGCACGCCCACCGTTTGTTGATAATACTCGTCTCGACTATGACTTCCTGCGTGAAGATAGCTCATGTGCAGCTACTGGTAACCCCGATGGCGTCACTAACATTCAAGCGTATGACGAAGCAAAGTGGCTTGATAACCTTAGAGAGATTGCTGGATTATCAGAAGAGCTTGGTGTAAGTAACATACTTGGTATCGACGTTTATAACGAGCCATGGGATTACTCTTGGGCTGACTGGAAAGCACTTACTGAAGCCGCTTATGTTGCTATTAACGAAGTGAATCCAAACGTATTGGTATTTGTTGAAGGTATTTCAGCCTCTCACGATAACCAAGACGGAATCCCTGGTAACAGTGAGACGCCTCACGGTGATCCAGAGACTACGCCAAACTGGGGTGAAAACATGTTTGAGTTTGCTACAAACCCAATCGACATTCCTAAGGATCGTTTAGTCCTGTCTCCGCATACATACGGACCGTCTGTAGCCGTTCAGCCGATGTTTATGGATGTTGTAGCACAGCCTGAGTGTGAAGGCCTTAGTGGCGACGAAGCGGCTGCCGCTTTGTGTAACATCGTCATTGACCCTGCGAAGCTAATCCCAAGTTGGGACGAGCATTTCGGTTATCTACGTGCTCAAGGTTACGCCATGGTTATAGGTGAGTTTGGCGGTAACATGGATTGGCCAACCAACGCTTCTTCAGGCGATCGTACGCTTTGGGGTGGTCACATTACTCCAGGAGTTGATCAAGAGTGGCAAGAAGCCTTTGTTGATTACATGGTTGAGAAAAACATTCAAGGTTGTTATTGGGGAATGAACCCAGAATCTGGCGATACTGGTGGTTGGTATGGTCATGCATATGATCCAATTGTTAACACTGGTGGCTGGGGCGAATGGCTTGATTTTGACGTAAGAAAAACTAATATATTGAACCGTCTCTGGGGTCAATAAGCCGTTTGTAGCAACAGTTAGTACAGATACTCTATAGTTAAAGTATCTTAATGCCCGGGCTGACACCATGTTAGCCCGGGTTTTTTATTATTGGGGCTTTGGTTTGATGTTAGGGGCAAAGCTCGTATAATCAGCCGCACATGACACTTCATGAGCCATCATTCTAAAGAGATTCATCCTTTGCTTAGCTATAGACATTCTTTTCATGCAGGTAATTTTGCCGACGTTATTAAACATCTCGTACTAGTAGAAATTCTTGAATATCTCACTCAAAAAGACAACCCGTTTGAATATATTGATACCCACGCCGGCGGCGGCTTGTTTAACCTCGGCTCAGCTGACGCGCAAAAGCTGCAAGAGCATGTCAGCGGCATTGGGAAGTTAAGCCCGAAAGCGTTTCCTGAACTTAGCCGTTACTTTGATGTGGTTAAGGCCTGTAATCCACCGGGCGCAAGAGAGGCGGATAAATTAAATTTTTATCCCGGATCGCCTTCAATTGCGGCTTATTTCTTACGTACACAAGATCGTGCGTGGCTTCACGAGTTGCATCCTCAGGATCACAAAAAGCTCGTTAAGACGATGGCAAAATATAAAAAAATACGTGTATCTTGTGCCGACGGATTTAAGGGCTTGCAAGCTTTACTGCCTCCCGTAAGTCGCCGCAGCCTCGTTTTAATTGACCCCTCGTATGAGATAAAATCAGAATACGAGCAAGCAATTTATGCAATGATCAAAGCCTATAAAAAATTCGCGACCGGTATTTACGTGCTTTGGTATCCCGTGGTCGAGCGTAGTCGCATTGATATGCTTGAGAAAAAACTCGTTCAAAGTGGGATTAAAAAAATTCAGCGCTTTGAACTGGGTATTTCTCCCGATTCTGACGAGAGGGGCATGACGGCCTCAGGTGTTTTCGTGATTAACTCACCTTGGACGCTCTTTGATCGAATGTCGTCCCTTCTTCCTAAGCTTGCGAAAGCATTGGGGGATGGCGGTGAAGGCTCGTTTAAGTGTGATGTTATTTCGGGTGAATAATTAGCGCCTAATGTATTGATCACTTGAGCCTAGTGTTGGGTCGAGTATGGGATAATAATAGCGAGCGTAGTCACTTTTTAGCCCTTTCAGAGCCGGGTTTTCTAGTTGGATAATCGTTCGCTCTGATAAGCGTGCAAACTTAACCCTCTCCCCCATGTATTGCTCGAACGCTGCAGTGATCGAGCCGTCTTGGTAGGCGAGTTCTAAACCTTTACTGAGCCGTTCTACGAGTGCGTGGTTATCTTTATGCGTGTATATGAATAGAGGCATCGGGTAATTGAATGCGAACGTTTGCTCGACAAGTAAACCTTGTGCATCTTTATGGGAGTGATATTCATCATAAATTTCGTGCACACTCCGGCAGAATAAATCAAAGCGATTTGCGTGGGTCATTTTAAATAATTCGGCATAACCTTGTGCCTCAGTAACGGTATAGCCGCTATGCCTCAATATCGCGGTATCAGTCCAATTTTTGCCTTGCCCTATGGTGAGGTTTTTAATCAGCCCCTTACTTAGCATCTTTTCAATGTAGCTGGCCTTCTCTTTGGTGTGGAAACAGATACGGTAGCCCAGCAAGCCCATTAGCAGTGGAAATTTGATAATGGCGTAGTCCTTTGAAAACTCGGGGATGTGTGGTGCGCGGTAGGTACTAAAGATAATATAGTTGGGGTATTTTTTACTTTTGAGGGTGTGCCAGCGTCGGGCAAGTTCCATGTCAGGTGCGGGTTCGAGTGTATAGGCGCCGTAGTCTTCGGTTGTGCGCTCTAGCGCAAGGTTGAGTAAAGACGTGACCCAATTCAGGCGTAGGTCATTAGGGTTGTGCTCTGCCTGCATTGTGATTGACATGTCTGCCGACACAAGGGGGCATAAGAGCAGCAAAGTGGTAAATATTAAACCTTTCATTGGGCGGCACATTTTTTGACCCCAGAACACAGGAAAGCGTGGGTTGCGGTGGCAATAAAAGCATACTTAAGGGTCATCGGTGGGGCCTTTAGTTCTATTCAATTACTGATATATAGCGAATTTCCGGTGGCTTCGCAAAGGTAAACAGCCGTTCGGGTAAGCGTTAAGGCTGAGCATTGCAGTTGGGTATTAGGGTTGGCTAGTCGCGGGGGCGTTTATTGGATAATTATAGCGAGCGTAGTCACTTTTTACTCCTTTCATAGCCGGGTTTTCTAGTTGGATAATTCGTCGTTCCGATAGGCGTGCAAACCTAATCCTCTCGCCCATGTATTGCTTGAACGCTGTCGGGATCGAGCCGTCTTGATAGGCGAGTACTAAGCCTTTTTTGAGTCGTTCAATGAGTGCCCGGTTATCTTTATGGGTGTATATAAAGATCGGCATTGGGTAATAGAAGGCGAATGTTTGCTCGATAAGCAAGCCTTGTGCATCTTTATGGGAATGATATTCATCGTAAATTTCGTGTACGCTCCGGCAGAATAGGTCAAAACGATTCGCGTGGGTCATTTTAAATAGTTCGTTATACCCTTGCGCCTCAATAACGGTATAGCCGCCATGTCGCAATATCGAGACATCAGTCCAATTTTTCCCTTGACCGATGATGAGATTTTTAATTTTACCCTTGCTTATCATCTCTTTAACGTAGCTAGCCTTCTCTTTGGTGTGAAAACAGATGCGGTAGCCGAGTAAGCCCATTTGTAAGGGGAAGTCGATAAATGTGTAGTCTCCGGTAAGCTCTGGAGGGCGTGATTTGTGGTAGGTATTAAAAAGAATGAGGTTGGTATATTTGTTGTTTTCGAGGCTATGCCAGCGTCGGGCAGGCGCCATGACCGGCGCTTGCTTGATAGTGTAAGCGCCATATTCTTCGTATGTGCGCTCCAGGGCTAGATTGATCAAGGGGGCAATCCAGCCCATTCGTAGATCATTAGGATTTTTTATCGCTTGCATTGTGATTGTCGTGTCTGCCCATACAGAGGGGAGTAGGAGCAGTAAAGTGGCTAATATTACCACCTTCATAGGGCGCCTCATACTTTGAGCCTAGTAGGCTGGGCAGTGCTGGGGGAGGCATTGATAAAAGCGTATTTAGCGGTCACAGGTGGAGCCTTAAATCATATCTTATCATTGATATATAGCGTATTTCTGCGTGCTTCGCAAAGGGAAATAGCTGTTAGAGGGAGGGTTTCATGGTTTTGTTACATGTATGTTACATTGTTGTGTTTTTCTGAATAATAAACGGCTTTAATGCTACGCATACCGGATACGCCCGAGCGCTAATCCATAAAGGAGTTTACCTTGCTAAGTCAGTTTAAGTTGTTCGATAGTCACTTTCATATTATTGATGACCGATGTCCCTTGGTAGCTAATAACGGTTATATGAGTCGAATAGCTGGCGCGCCAAAGCGGCCGCGTCAGCTAAATAAATATACTTGTTTTTACTCCTTTGGCGTCCCGTTGTTAATCCAGTCGATAACCGCATTGGTGCGTAATATCGACATATCCCTGATGACCGGCATGCGTAAAGCATCCGCCATTGGTTTGGACAGAACCATCTTGATTGCTGCCCTATTTTCTACCACAGACGCATAATTATTTAACTCAAAACGCCCCATAATCGGGTACAGCTTCGCGTACTGCGGCAAAAAGAATCGAATACAATTATCCCARGTCGGYTTTGCCGGYATTTTGGCTTTCCCATAAACCTGAACACTGACTAAATCGTTCACATCYTGCGTATARCTCGACTGAATMGTCGTRTCGACAAARCCATAGCGRATAAAATACACCTGACCGTCTACATTCTGACTCGCGCGCGGMTCKCCCGGATCCGTGCAGGCCAGCGCCAACTGTGCCATGCCCATAGCATCCGTTGTGATAGTTGCACTCTCGTTGGTATAACTATTGAGCGCGAGTGCCTCCGTCGGGATGGACAGATTTTTAATYCCAGCYGTGCCGCTCGTGCCTAAAGTGCCGGTAGTGTAGGATATGGCCGATGTTTGGTCCAGCTTGTATGTCGTCAGCTCAACGCCTGCAGCGGGTTTCCCAAAGCAGGTCAGGTAAAAATTCACATTAGCCGTTTCACCCTGCGGCTGTGAGGCGGAACTTGGAGTCCCAGGGTTCATGCGATAAACAAATTGATCCGCCCGCAAATTATAGCCAAAAATATTTTCCGCCAATAAAATAGTTTTAGTGCCGTTAAGCTCCCCGATTAAACCTAGAGGCATGCTTAGAACTGCTTGGTTAGCTTCGCTTAGGCTTATATCTTTTGGCAACAGAGTGTTGTCTACAGATAGATCTATTATTCCTGCGCTATTTTTTAACACTTGATCCATGTTATTAGGCAGCTTGGCAAAGGTAACGGCATTGGACAATTCGATTACTGCTGGCGTACCTTGATTAAAATACACAAGGCTTAAATCACCCAAGGCGTCTGTCGCGACATCGTAACCCGGTGCATTGGTGTTTAATGCGTTTCCTAAATTGAGCGTCACCACGGATTGACCATCAACATCGTATGCATTAAAAGGTGCAAAATAACACATCCCGTTTGGCAGTGGTGCCATGGTGCGAGAGGGGGTGTAATAAATTGGCGCAGGGGCTTGCTCTTGTTGTGGCCCAATGGTGCCAGTCACAAGACCAAAGGGGAATTTTGTTGCAATATTTCCCGGGTCGTATGGCTGTATCGTCCCTTGGCGGATTTTACTGCCATAAGTATTTGCATCCTGCTGGCCTAGCAATACTAAAAACTGTTGATTAACATAAGACTCTGTTGGTACAAAACCACGATTTTTTGGCACTCCTGTTGTACTATCGAGGTTCTGAAAGTATTGGCTCATCGGCTCAAGCTTAGCAATGATATCGGCGGGAATGTTATAGGGCGAGCCCGCGAGCGCCTTAAATGTTTCAGTGGTAAACGCATACTGAACGGGTGAATTATTATGGGAATTTACCACAAAGTTCACCGACAACTGCTCACTTGATGAGGTATTCAAAGCACTTAAATAAGGTGATATTGGTGCGGAGTTTATATCCCAGGCAAGGTTTTTCAGTTGGGATTGATACACCCCAGAGCCACTGGCGGAGCTACGCGGTCCATTGAGCGCTTGACCCCATATAGCATTAAAAGACCCTTCAACATAATCACCGCGSACAAAGTTTTTAATCGATTGAGGGTTGGCGCTAGTTCCGCCCACYTGTAGGCTTAAGCCCCAAATCTCACTGACATTTTGCTGGTCTGGGTCAAGGTCGACCAGCTTAGGCGCCGCTTTACTATATACCGCTTTAACGGATTGGCCAATAATCGGGTCGACACTCGGGTCTGTTGTCTCCTTACCCGGAGCATAAACGACCTTAGTGACCGTGCACTCCTGTAAATCAAAAATACCCGTGCCGTTCGGGTTCCAATATAGTTCAAGCTGATTCGTGTCAGGGTTGTCATTGGAATAGTTGTTGGGGGTATTATTAATTGTGCTCGGATCAGCCAAAAAACCGCCTGAAAAATGTAATCTTGGATAGCCTAGATAGCTCATATTATGTTTCCTAAATTTAGTTTTTGGCGTTTATTTAGCCGTCGCTGGGCASGCGGCGGTYTTAGGCAAGCKGCTGCCGTTATCACAACCYTTRGTRTTYTCTTGWATTAAATTAAAAATATGYGACAAACCAGCAGGAGGTAACTGCACCGGCTTACTTGCTTGTGTTGCGGAGCTTGTTGATGTTTTTCCGTCTAAATTGTGGCAGCTAAAGCAGCTGTTAGGATTGGTCACATTGGCTTCGCCATTTTGGACGTARGTTTCCATAGTGGTATTGGCATCCGACAGTGAGCCACGCTGCGACTGTAAATATGGCGGTAAATCCCCATTAATTGTCCATAAATTACCGACTAATTCATAGTTTGCCCAGAGCTTATTAATATTGTCGTCCGGTAAAGACGAGAGCATGCCGTTTACCGATTGATTAATCGCGATCAGGTTAGTTGTATTGGGGTCGATAATATATTGCTGTACGTCCTTCTCACAAATGTAGGCCGGCGGAGGGGTAGAGTTGCAATCGAGGCCATTAGGGAATACTCCCATGCTTGGGTCACCCCAAGGGTGCATGCGGCATACCTGGGTCGTTTTGCCTAGGTGATACTCGTTTGTACTACAATCGGTACCTTTACAATTTTTGTCGTAAAATGTCCAGTCTCCTCCTAGTGGTGGGCTTGCAGTTAAATTGCCGCAATCCGGTACGTTATTTTTATGCTCAAAAGTCGCCCAAATAAACTCTGGATGTGAGGGTGTTTTACTGACAATATGCATTCCGACAAGCCCTAAGGCTACATTTTCCATACAGGCTTTACTGGGTGATTTGACCGAGCCGTAGGTGACGTAAAAACTTTTACTGGCTAATTCGCTAGCAGTCAATACTTTCCAAGAAGTTTTAAGCTCAATAGATTGATCAGGGAAGGCTAGCTTAGGGTATTTAAGCGGAATATTCACCACAGGCATAGATGTTGGGTCTAATAAGTCTGGCGCCAAGGTGATACCGCATTGGGCTTTATATAAATCACAGCCAGTAATAAAATCATAAGCTGGATGATTGACGGATAGATTGTAATAAACGTCATTTAATTGCTTGTCAATCAGGGCTTGGTGCGATCCTGCTTGCAAGGTTAAATCCGAAAAAATGTAATTGCTGGTGGGGTTTTCGGGGCCTTTACAATAGTCGGGTTTAGGGACGCTTCCCCAAGGCGCTGGTTGCTGACCGTCGCCGACGAATATACCGTAGCTTGGCATCCAAGTTTCAAACTCCCTCACTTCAGGAGCGGCTTTGCTGGGCTGAATCAAATAAAGTAAAGATTGCCACATAAACTGCTGAAAATTACAATTACTTTGACCTGAGGCGACCTCCGTTGGCAAACTTGGTTTACTTATCCAGTTAAGCTCTGCGCTACAGGGGCTGGTGATCTGCGGTTTCCAGCTTGAGCCTTCCGCGCCGGTAACAGGGGCTTTGGCTGCTGCCTTCTCGGATGATGAGCAAGTGGCCGCTAAGCCTAGCGTTGCGAGTATGCTTACCTTTAATATATACGTGATGTGTTTTCTATTCATCATGTTAAGCCTTTATTATTGTGACTTTATTTGAGTGCCTGTTGATGGTGCGCTTGTTAAATGCTTTTTTGCGATAAGGCGTGCTC
>NVXL01000159.1 GCA_002746115.1 Alteromonadaceae bacterium | reverse complement strand
CGGTAACGGCGATTCAGCCGGAGCAATTAACATCTATAGCGATGTGGTCACGCTTGGTGATGTGGTTTTTGGTCACGACGGAACTAATACAGATCATTCTGTTGATATGCTCATCAATGCCAACACTTCGGTGAGCTTCAATGGCTCTATTGATAATGGTGATGGCGATAACAGATTAAATGTAGTGCTAAATGCGGACGTTGATCGTGACGTTGGCGAGGATTTGGCTGATGACGGCAATGTCACGGTAGCGTCTGATGGCGACCTTCGTTTAAATGGCGGTAGTTTTAGTGCGACAGGCCATGATTTCATTTATGACGGTCGAATTCGAGGTCAAGGAGGTCATGTTGCTATTGGTGGCGTTATTAATGCCGACAATGAAATCCGTGGCGCTAGCACAGACAGGTTTACTGGGGCGGTCAATTTGAATAATCGCCTTGTGGTAACAAATGGTGCTGATTTGTTTGTTAGTACCGTTGGCGATTTAACCTTTGCTGAGAGTGCTGGCATAAATAATCGCTTGCGTACTCAAGGTGGTTATATAGCATTAAGCGGGGCAAACGTTATTAGAGCGAACCCCGGTGAAAGCATAAATACAAATGGCGGCGATTTATTTATCGGCGCCAACTTTGGCGTGCTAGGCGATGAGGCTTTACAGCAAGGGCAGATCAGCGGTAATTTTGAAATCGGAGAATCCGGAGGAAGTAATGTCGGTATTGATACCTCAGGCGGCGATGTTTTTATTAATGCCTTAGGCTCAATTGACTTGTATGACAATGTCACTACAGACGGCGGATCATTTACTGTCGGCACTGTTGATAACATGTCAGGAACGTTTGATAATTATATCAGCGGTAACGGCGGTGAAATAGATACCTCTGCAGTACCTAACAGTGATCAAGCCGGTGCAATTAACATCTATAGCGATGTAGTAACGCTTGGTGATGTAGCTTTTGGTCACGACGGAACAGATACCGCGCATACCGTCGGCATGTTGATTAATGCAAATACATCGGTGACCTTTAATGGTTCTATTGATAACGGCGTGGGCCAAAACCTCTTAGATCTAGCGGTAAACGCGGATGTTGATCGTAGTATCGGCGGTGACCTAGTAGACGACGGAAGTGTAACGATAGAGACGGGCTCCGTACTAAGCCTTAGTGGCGGCAATTTCAGTGTTACCGGCCATGACTTTATTTATAACGGCGCAATCCTTACCGAAGGTGGTCATCTTGCTATTGGTGGTGTAATCAATGCCGATGGTGAAATTCGAGGCACGAGTAGCGATGTTTTTACCGGTATCGTCGATCTAAATAACCGTCTTGAAATGACTGGTGATGCCGATTTGTTTATTAGTACAGCCGGTAATATTTCCTTATTTGGTCACGTTGACGCAAGTAATAATCGCTTAAGTACGGAGGGCGGTTATATTGCTTTAAATGGTAATGATGTCACAGGGCATGACTTGGCAGCCCCAATCACCACTAATGGCGGTGAATTTTACGTTGGTGCAAATTTCGGTTTGGATGGGCTTTCAGCGTTAACCCAAGGCCAGATCTCCGGTAACTTTAGTATAGGTAATACCGGCGCCGGGAATAACGCGGGGATTAATACCGCGAATGCCAATTTTATTGGTGGCGAGGTTTATCTTAATGCGCTTGGAAGCATCGARGTAAATCAAAAYATACTCACYGGCGGCGGTGAATTTWCKGTTGGTAGCGMGATRTCTCGCGCWGGGAGWTTCGAYAACTACCGTAGTGCTTCGGCCGGTAGYGTTGATGGCGGCAGTATTATCACCACMGAGSTTGATGTGGGTGAAGATGCCGGATCGATAACGRTATAYGTAARCGGTAATGCCGAATTAGGGGAACTTCTCTTCGGYGAYCTTCCCGGCACTCTCCCCGGTCAAGCATCACATGTTAATGTARATTCCTTAGATGGCTCTATCTCTTTACGGCACGCYTTAGATGTTGATGAGAGTAATGCACTTGACGTAGTTACCGCATCGAATTTCAGTACTGTGACATTTACTGCGGGCGCAGATATTAACATCGAAGAAAGAATTTATGATTCTGTCGAAGGTACTGTAAATCCCGTTAATTTAAATTTCTCTTCAGGCTCCGGCAATATCAACCTGAAYGCTGATATAGATAGTGTCGGTGGCAGCATTACCATGAGTGCTGAAGCCGATGTTGCTGATCTTGCCTTGGTTAATTTCGGTAATATTATCGGAAGCGGTATCGTCATTGCCGATGGCGTAGCCAATTTTACTGCCTCTCGTGATATCACTTTAGAAAACGGCAATAATGATTTTGTTTCTACGGTCAGCTTTACCGGCGAAAACGTTAGCTTGGTTGACGTAAATGCCATTACGTTAGGTAATGCTGATACCGTCTCGTCTGCCAGTGGCACCTTAACTGTCAACTCAGGTGCCGATATTAATAGTGGTGGGGAACTGAGTATTGTCGGAGATACCACGCTCACAGCGGTAGACAATATTACATTAAATAACCGGGAAAATGACTTTCAATCTACCGTCATATTTTCTGGTACAGACGTCTCCTTGCGCGATGTAAATGACTTAACGCTCCATGGTGATACACAGTCTCAAGCTAGAGACGAATTAACGCTTATTGCTGACGGGAGCATCACAAGTGATGGCGTATTACTGGCGACTGGAGCCACGAGCTTGACTGCCGGTGTTGACGTCACGCTATTAAATGAAAATAACAATTTCCAATCTACTGTACATTTTGATGCTGTAAATGTTTCTCTGCGTGATTTTGATACGATCGATTTAGGCCTTGCGGACACTCAGTCAGTTGCTAGCGGTACCTTAGCGGTTACTTCCGGGGTCGATATTACCAACGCAGGCGGAATAACCGCAGGTGGTAATACCTCACTCACAGCGACAGGTAACGTTACTGTAAATAATACCGCTAACGATTTTCAATCCGAAGTCGGATTCTCGGGCGTTAACGTAAGTTTGAGTGATTTGAATGATTTGGTCTTAGGAGCTGCTGGGTCGGCGTCTAGTGCTAGTGGCACATTAAGCGTCAGTACAGACGGAGCGATTAGCTCTGGTGGCGAGCTCGATATTGCAGGCACCACTGAATTTACCACTACAGATGATAATATCACTCTAGATAATGCGTTAAATAACTTTCAGTCCGCTGTTTGGTTTACAGGCGCTAATGTAACCTTAACTGACGTAAACGCTATTGAATTAGGGCGTATTGGCGGCGCAGCAGCTGATGCTAGCAGTGTTTTGACTGTGACCGCTGGCGGCGCAATTACCGGTGCGGGAGCCTTAACGCTAGGCTCTGCTGTCTTAACCGCTACAGATAGTAATATTACTTTAACTAATGAGAATAATGATTTTCAAGGTAGCGTTCGCTTTGACGGAGCCGATGTTAATTTACGTGATGTAGGCACTATTGTTCTGGGTGACGGCGGCGGGGTTTCGTCAGCTACAGGTACTTTAAATGTTGATTCTGGTAATAATATTAATAGCGGCGGGGCACTTAGTGTTGACGGCGTGGCCACCTTTGTTGCACATGCTAATGCTGTAACGCTCGACAATATTAATAATGTCTTTCTTAGTGAAGTCAACGTCGATACCAGCGGAATTGCAGCTGGGCCAAACGGCGGGAATATTCGCGTCAGTGCACAAGATTTAACTATTGGTACCTTAAACGCATCAGCTTATGTTGATGGGGTGGATGTTGGCGGTGCAAGTATTACCTTAGAGGTTGCAAACAACCTTAATATTCTGTCGGGAACGGATATTGACGCAAGAGGGCGTGGCGCTGGCGGTTATGGTCTTCTGACTGTCAACGGCAGTGCTCTAGCGAATACATTTGACCTTGCCGCTGCGGACACTGGTATTAGTTGGGACGTCGGTAGTTTCGTGTTAAGCGGGTTGGATGGATCTGATACTTTTAATCTTAACCGTGCTCTGACAATAGAGGTTTACGGTTACGATAACTCTGCTACCAATAATACCGCTAACGAGGCGGATATTTACAATATAGGCGCCAATATTAGCGGCTCAGTCAACGCTGAAGGTGGCGATGATATTTTTGATATCAACAGTGAAGTTTCAGCTCAATTTGATGGCGGTGCCGGTAGTGATACCTTGTTGGCGTATAACGATGAAGCTTTAATGCCAGTGACCAATATCTGGGAAAGTACCGCCGACAATAGCGGGACTTTAACGCGCGGCACCATCGAATTTAGTTTTAGCTCTGTCGAGACTCTCACAGGTGGTGACCAAGCGGATGAGTTTACCATTAGCCATGACTTTACCCGTATTAACGGTGAAGGTGGCGCTGACGTATTTAACATTGAAGAGGATGGTGTCGGTGTTGGCGGTGCCATATCGATTATCGCTGGTATACACGGCGGCAATGGCGGGGATACTTTTAATGTTAATAACTCTATTACAGGTTCTTTGTTTGGTAACGGAAATAACGACACCTTTAATGTCTTATCGACTGTAGATACACAAATTTTTGGCGGTAGCTCGTTAACTGGCGATCAATTAAACCTTGTTGATAGCGATGTTAATGCGATTGCCGACTGGGTTTTAACCTCGACAAATACCGGCAGTGTTGGAAATATAAATTTTCAGGATATCCAAAACCTTGACGGGCTTGATGGTGGTGTGGATACCTTTGTATTCGAATTTGATGGTACCTACGAAGGCACGGTAGACGGTCGTGGTGGAGATGACATTGTCGATATGTCTGACCCAGACGCATCTGGCCTGATTGATGTGGTTCTGGGGCAAAGTATTCACGAGGTACAGAATGCGCTTACTGTTAGAGGCGCTGGAGCGAGTACAACTTTAGTTGTTACTGGCGGAACAACAGATGCAAATCCAACGGTTTGGACTGTATCAGATTTTGATGATGTAGGTGGTAGCGCAGCAGATGGTATAAACGATGGCCAAGTATCCATCAATGGCGTGACACAATTAAGTTTTATTGATACGGGTATTTTAGTTGGTAATGAAGATAACGATAATTTTATCGTAACTGAAGGCGCCTCGATCACCTCCGTTCGCGGCAATGATTCACCACTTGCCGTTGATGAAGTTAACACTTTAAGTGATCAGCGTGCGGCTTCTATTTGGACAATAGATGGTAATTATAGTGGCACGATCACGAATGCTGGAGGCGGTGCCAGTTTTTCTGAAGTGCAACGTCTTATTGGCACTGATGCCAGCTTGGTTGGTTCTGAAGCTGTAAACACTTGGGTTGTTACCGGGCAAAATATTGATCAGACTTATGTCGACTTCGGTGTCCGCATGCACTTTAGCGGCATGTCCACTCTGACTGGCGCTGACGGTTTTAGCGATGACTTTACGATTAACTCGGATTTAGATGGAACGGTTATCCGTAGTCGTGGCGGTAATGATACCTTCTCCCTTTTAGCGTCCGACATTGTGGTGGATATCAACGCTGGCGTTGGGTTTGATTTTTTGACCGGGTTTAATGGCGAGAATAACTGGGAGCTAACATCAAATAATACGGGCACACTAAATACCAGTACTTTCGCTGGAATTGACTCACTCATTGGCGGTTCAGGTAATGACGACCTTCAGGGTATAAATCAAAATAATACTTGGAATATCACCGGAGTAAACCAGGGGACTGTTGAAGCTACCGACGCGTCCGCTCAAAGTACGTCATTTCAGGGCATGGAAGATCTTTTTGGTAATGCAGGAAATGATCGTTTTGAGTTTTCAAGTAACGGCACAATTATTTCATTGGATGGTGGTTCCGGCGCTGTAGATACACCAGATAACGATACCATCGTAGCGCGTAGTGACGATGCTAATACATGGAGTATCGAGAGCGGGTTAGGTGATGCATTAAGAGAGACTGGTTCGAGTGTTTATCTTAATGAGTTTAGTAATGTTGAGTCGCTTGTCGGTAGCGACAGTCAAGTCGATATTTTTGAGTTTTTTGAATTTGTTGATTTTGACAGTATTGACGCAGGTGCAAGTGCAGGCGATGAAGCACGCTTTAATAATGTTAGCGGAGCGATTTCAATTGCCGTTAGCGCGGGCAGTGACGCAGGCTTGATCGGCGTTGAGCGTTTGATTGGTAATGATGATTTTGATGATGCGACGCCAAACAGCACATTAAGCCTTAATAGCCCACTTGACGCGACTTGGGATATTAATGACCTCGACGGTGCTGGGGACGGCATTAATGACGGCAGCATAAGCTTTGGACCGAATGTCGTTGAGTTTATTAACTTTGGTCATCTTGTCGGTGGCGATGGTAATGACTCGTTTGACTTAGAAGATGCTGGAGCGATTACCGGCGTCAGTGGCAGTATTAGTGGTGGAGGTCAGCGAGCGAATTCTAGCGGTGATCGTATTACTGGGCGGAATATCGCCACCGATTGGAATGTTTTTGCTAATGACTTAGGTCTAGGTGACGGTCAGTTTGCTGAAGGTAACTTTGTTTACGCGAATGGCCAGATAACTGGCGACGCTGCGATAGATGTCTCTACCACAGATTTTGTTGGAATTGAAAGTGTCAATGGTGGTTCCGATAACGATACCGTTGTCATCGGAGCTTTTGATATTAATGGCGCTTTCTCTATCAATATTAATGCCATGGGTGGTGATGATAGTGTGCAGTTGCCAGCTCAAAATGTACTTATTACGCTTGGTGAGGCGGTTGGTGGCTTAGGCTTAGATGGCTTTGAGACCTTGAGCGCAAGTGGCGCCGACGGTATTACCAATACGCTGACTGTGCAAAGTGAAGTATCTGAAGAGATAACTTGGAACGTCACCGGCGGCAATAGCGGTAACGTCGATATTTCAGGGGTATCTACTACCTTTAATAACTTTCACAATTTGCAAGGTAGCCTAGGTGACGATAATTTTGTCATGGGCGGATTCGGCACCAGTAACGAAATAGATGGTGGTGAAGGTAATAATAGTATTAGCGGGCGTAATGTTGATACTCGCTGGAATATTAATGCCCTTAATAGCGGTCGTTTAACGCAGACTAGGGACAGCGAAATTTACGTTAATACATTTATAAACATTAATGAATTAAGTGGTGGTACGTCCGTTGATGAGTTCATTATTACAAGCTCTGGTGGCTTGATTGATGGCACCATTCATGGCGGTGGTGTTGACGGCGATGGAGTGACGGACTCCTTAACTCAGGAAAGCCTCACAGGTCTAGATGGGCTTTGGTTGCTAGGCGCATCAGTTGCTGGAGGTGAACAGGTTCAGCGTATTCGAGTGTCCGATAGAAGCATTGCTAACAATGCTGTTTTCACCGGTATGGAGTCACTTGGTGGTGGTGCCGGAATTGATACCTTCAGGTTTGCTGACAATACTTTATTTGCGGGTAGCATCGATGCCGGTGATAGTGCCAATGTTGTTGATGTTGTTGACTTGTCCGGTATTAATGGCGCTGTAACGGCTACGGCGAGCCGCAGTAACCTGTTTGGAGTGATTAGCGCTGAACGTATTATTGGTAACGGTGAAGACTCGACACTTAATGGCCTTGATACCGGCATTAACCGATGGAACATTTCCGACTTTGATGCCGACGGAAGTGTTGCTGACAATAGGAGTGATGGCACCATAATAAATGGCACCACTATTGAATTTGTTGATTTTACGACATTGCAAGGGAGTGATGTTGTCGATGACTATTTTACCTTTGATGACAATTCTATTATCAGCGGTCAAATAATTGGTGGGGATAATGTTGGTGATCGTGTTACTGGTGCTGACCAAGAGAATCGCTGGGTATTAACGGGGACGCGTTCTGGGCGCTTGAATGAACAAGCTGATTTTGTCGGAATTGAAAATCTGGTTGGGAATGACAGCGCCGATACCTTGGTAGGTCACACACAAGAAAACCAATGGCAGCTAGATGATTTAAATGGCGGTCGGATACAAAGTGTAGGGGCTATTGACCGGATTGTCTTTTCTGGCTTTGAAAACCTGCACGGTGGCGGTGGCGTTGATAATTTTAATATCACTGTTGATGGTCGATTAGACGGCACGATATTAGGAACTCACGCAGGCGTTATTAACAACACTACTGACACTTTGACGGTCGATAGCAATACCAGTGATGTTATCGCATGGACGCTTAATGGGGCAGTACCGAGCAGTGTGACTCGTATTGCTGGTGGTTTCGACGATGTAGAAGTTCTCAGTGGTGGTAGTGGTGTAGATCGGGTCACAGTATTGAGTACATTTAGCGGCAGCATGAGTACTTTGTCAGGCAATGATGAAGTTACTTTAAATGCAAGTATCACAAGTTTAGATACTGGCGCCGATGACGATGTAATTCGTATTGCTGCGGCGGGTATTAGCACATTAATCAGTGATGCTAGCGGTCGTGATACCTTACAAATCACCCACGCTGACGACAGTGCTTGGACGATTGCCGCTACAGGCAATGACAACGTTGATACCGTGTTGTTCTCAGGCATGGACGTGCTCATAGGTAACGATGCCGTTGATACTGTTGAAATTAATCGCGCATTTGATTCTATCAACACCTTTGGTGGCGCGGATCAAATTACATTATCAGCAAATGTTCAAAGCTTATTAACGGGTGCTGATAATGATCAAGTCAATATCGCCGTCGACGGTCTAACAGTAGTCGTTGATACCGAAGGCGGTCGAGATACTTTAAGCCTTACCCACACCGCAGCAAGCACTTGGACCTTTGATGCCGGCGCACAAACCGTTGGCAGCGTCACCTTTGACGGTGTCGAGGTTGCCGAAGGTAATGGCGCCGTTGATACCGTTAACCTGAATGCTGATTTCGATACGATTAATACTTTAGGTGGCGAAGACGTTGTCACCTTATCTGCGAATTTAATCGCCTTAAATACCGGCGCCGATAACGACACCGTTAATATCGCCGTTGATACCGTAACGACTCGAATTAGCGATACGTCTGGGACTGATAGCGTGTTCATTACTCATGCGAGCGCAAGCACCTGGGCCTTTAACGCCGTCGACAGTACCGTAGGCGGTGTGACGTTTAATGATTTTGAAATCGCCCAAGGCAACAATGCTATTGACACCGTGGTTGTCGCTAGTGACTTTGGTAGTTTCTCAAGCCTTGGTGGTAATGACGATATTACGCTGAACGCCAATATATCAAGTTTAGATACTGGCGCCGATGATGATTTAATCCGTATTGGTACGGCTGGCATTACGGCATTAATCAGCGATACAAGTGGACGTGATACCTTACAAATCACTCACACAGGCGACAGCGCTTGGACAATTGCCGCTACCGGTAATGACAACGTTGATGCTGTGTTGTTCTCTGGCATGGAGGTACTCGTTGGTAACGACGCCGTTGATACATTGGCGGTTAATCGTGCATTTGATTCTATCAACACCTTTGGTGGCGCGGATCAAATTACATTATCAGCAAATGTTCAAAGCTTATTAACGGGTGCTGATAATGATCAAGTCAAT
>NVXL01000158.1 GCA_002746115.1 Alteromonadaceae bacterium | reverse complement strand
GCGCAGATGTGTACTCTCGGTTACCACGAAACTCCTCCCGCGCCTCGATCACGAGGGATGTATTGCTGGGGTCGGGGTCGTTTGGGGTGGGTTCTATTGAGGTGTTTTCTTTGGCGTAGTATTGGCGTTCGTTATTGCCCCAATTACAGATGTTTTTATCGCAGCCATCGCCCACTTCGTGGGTCCAGACGCTGTCTTGAAAAGTGTTGAAGTCCTCGGACCAAATCAACTCGCCAATCAAGGCGGGGTCCCCTTGGGCAAATGCTCTGCTCATGCAAAACAAGGACACGAATGCCATTATGATTAGGGTACGGGAAAGCCTCAGGGCTATGGGTCGGTTCATATGCATTTTTTCCGTTTATTATTCGTTTTGAATGCTGGTTGTGTGGTGGTTTTTGGGTCCTTTGCGTGGGCGCAGGATTTTTGTTTGGTCGGTGTCTGTAGGTGGTATGAATTTAGGGGGAAATTGGCTAGAGGGCGTATCAATGGGTGAATTATCGTTGGTGGCACTTGTGGGGTTGAGTGCCATTTTTGTGTTTTTGGGGGAAATGGCACTTGGAATGTGCGCTTCTGTAAACCAGCGGAGCTTTGAGCATCAGGTTGACGCCCCTGCTATGCCACCCTACAATACGTACAGAATTATGTACATGTAAGGAGTTTTTATGGACGCCATCAGCTACACCACTGCTAGAGCCAACCTAGCTAAGACAATGGAAAAGGTCTGCAATGACCATTCTCCAGTGATCATTACCCGAAAAAGCGAGAGCCCCGTCGTTATGGTGTCCCTCCAGGACTACCAAGCCATGGAAGAGACCGCTTACCTCCTGCGTTCGCCTGCAAATGCCCGGCACCTTCTTGAGTCTATTGCTGAGCTTGAGGCTGGTAAAGGCACGGATCGAGAGCTTTTAGAATGAAGTTAACATTCTCTAGCAGAGCTTGGGAAGAGTATCTTTATTGGCAGAAAACCGATAAATCAATATTAAAAAGGGTTAACCTGCTTATTAAAAATATCCAGCGACAACCTTTTGAGGGAATAGGTAAACCAGAGGCTCTGAAGCATAGCCTTTCAGGTTATTGGTCTCGAAGAATTACCGATGAACACCGCATTGTTTATAAAGTTTCTGATGATAGCCTTCTTGTAGCCCAGCTACGTTATCACTACGAATACTGACTTCATCAACTTATTTTCGTCTTGATTAAGTATTTGCACGCTCCCTCCCTTGTATTCCCTATTTGCGCCCTGCAAACCCAAGTTCCGGGGCTTTGGCGTCATGCATACTTAAAGTTACCTCACAACCTCACAGAATAGGCTTCCACTCTCCAGGTAATTTTAATACAATTTTGAATTAATACAATTTTGAATTAATTCAAGGCAATCAGATATTTATTTTCGAACCAAAGCGGTCAGACGATGAACATGTGTTTTTCTTGCTCAACGGAACCGAGGTTGCCATGCAGCCCGGAGAGTTGTGGTACATGAAACTCAGCGAGCGGCATTCAGTGCACAATAACAGCTCAAACGAGCGCATAAATATGTCGATTGACGTGAAGTGGAACGACTGGGTCGAACGCTGGCTTTGGGACGCAGTGTTTTCCACAGTGCCCGCCCTTCTGCTTTTCTGTTTTACTTAAACACCAGTGTGCGAGTTTTGGCGGTAAGGTGATTATTTTTAAAGTCTTTAATAAATTTTGCGTTTTCTGTGGCGGTAATTAAAGGGTTTGAGGCGATAAATATGGTTGCAGAGTCGGGCTTTAGGGTTTTCACGGTGTTGTCGAAAACATCGTAAAAAAGCCTCTTGATCTCACCCTGCTGAATCATTTTATCAAAGCCATAGCTTAGCCGCTCGCCAAGCCCTTCAACGCTTAATGAATAGTTTAAGTAGGTTGGTTTAGGGTAGTAAAAAAACACATCATCGACAATCGCTAACGGGGAGCTGCTGTTTTGATTATCTATCAATGAGGACTGTGCCTCCAATATACTTAAAGGAATTAAATCAAAACGACCTCGGCGCAACATGGGGAATAGCTTTTTATATTGAACGCTCTCTTCTACTTTTAACCCAATATTTTTGTACACCGCGCTATCGGACCAAGTAATGCCCTGACCTATCACCAAGTTGCTGGCTGAATCGAGAGAGCTGAGGGTTTCAAAATGGGATTTATTACTTTGTTTAACAAGGAATGATCGCAGGCCTAGCAAACCATTAAAAATTGGAATTTGAATTTGACCAATCCCGCTGGTGAGTCTTTTTCCATTTAATTTGCTGGTGCCAAATTCCAAGTGAACTTGTTCAGCGCGTACGAGTAACTCTCTTACCCGGCTAGTGCTAGTCTCCTCGCTGAACAATTGAAGTACGTAGTCGCCATGTTTGTCTTTTGATAGCTGCAACGCGCGGTTGACCACCTTTTTTTGGTACAAGCGCATTGCTGGCGTCCAGCCTGCGTCGTATAGGATTATAGCTGATTGGCTGGATCCGCTAGACGGGTTGCTAGCCCCGCAGAAAGCGCTATTTAACAAAATCGTAGCTAGAAGCAAAATTTTAATAATCATGCGGCTGTGCAACATAGATTCAATAGCCTTATATTTTAATTTTCTAGGTTTAAACTTTATTGGAATAACGGGAATACACCGATCCTGCACTCCCAATTATACTCAACGGTTAACACAGCATGTGTCAATATAAACCCTAATCGTTCTATTTGTGCATAATACTACTATTGAGCTATGAGTAGGTTAGTGTTTAATGTAGTCCAAACCGAAAACTGGGCATCTCAACGCTTATGGTGCCAAGTTACCTATGAAATTTTCGTAATTTTGACGCCATAATGAATGAAGACACCATGATGACAAACCGATAGCTGGGCAAGGTGGTGGCGATACTTCACACGATACCTAGATGTTAAACGCTAGGTATTAGACACAAACCAAAATGGTCAGACTCGATCGATATCATTCCATTTATTTTTTTACGTATGGATTATACAGAGTAAACACCGGATAATAGCTTTTTGTAGGTTTCTTTATCCAACATAGTTCCCAATACAGAATGAAATATTCCCCGGTGTACCGTGAACCTTTCGAAGGTGGGATTTGTTAATAGGTTAACCACGGTAAATGTCACGACACCGGCGCCCCATACTTGCAGAAGCGGCCAGTGCTTTACATCGTAAAGAACGGTTGCCGCACGCCTTACTATACTAAGTAGCCCGAAAAGAATTGCTAAGCTGTGCGAATTGCCTGAGTCAAGGTCAGGCAAAATCCCAGCAAAACTGCCAGCAACCCAACAAAGAATGGTGTCGTCAGCGGTAATGAACTGACCGTTTAGGAATAAGGTATTGGCTAGCCCACCGCCAATGAGAGTTGGTCAACTCCCTTAACACAATCACCTGAGCCTGGCTACTTGCCAGTGCCATTGTGGCAATTAGTTTACGAATTGCGCTACAAAATTACGCCTTGCGGTTTATGTCCCCCAGTCACGCCTCAATGATTACGTTAATCGAGCCAGTATCAACTGGCAGTTTTCGAATACTAAAATTTTTGACTGCACACTTATTCTCATAGCACTTCTGGTGTTTCGTTCAGAAGTTATATTTGCATAGCTGAAAACTCGTACGAGCACCCTCGGGTTTAACTAAATTATCTAGAGATTATTCGGTGACGGTCTTTTCAAAAAAATGGAAATAAGAAAACAAGACAGTCGGGTTAATCATACCCAGAACCCAATATTTATTCGCTGAGGATCGGATTTTGTCCATTTTTCTGCTGGAATTCGCGCCCTAAATAGGCCACGATAGGCTGTTTCTCGACCCTTACTAGGTTTAATTCAATGTGACAGAGGAAGGTGAGACTTATCTATTATCTATTTATACGCATGAAGCTGGCTTTGGCCACTTGCTTCGCTTTTCTTCCTTTATCGGGATGCTATCACCTTCAATCCATGAGTGTGCCAATCGCACATGAGCGCTATGCGCCCCCTGAAGCGGATAAGCCTGACGATAAAAAACCCCGACGATTGATGGTGTTACTACCCGGCATGGGAGATCGTGCGAGTGCGTTTGATAAGCATGGCTTTATTCGTTCGTTACAGCAATCTCGCCCGGACTTTGATGTCGTCACAGTTGAGTCACATTTCAAATATTACCAATCAACTACCATTGTTGAGCGCCTTCATAAGGATATCATCCTGCCTGCCATTGCTTCCGGTTACCAGGAGATCTACATCGGTGGTATCTCGCTAGGTGGCCTAGGCGCCTTGTTGTATTTAAGAGAGCACCCTGATGAGGTGAGTGGTATTTTTGTCTTAGCCCCTTATTTAGGTGAAAAAGGTGAATACCAATACCTACTTGATGGTAGCGCGCGGAATGAGAAAAAGATCACCACTGACCTCTGGCCCTGGTTGAGTGAACTGCCTGCGGCTCACAAAAATAAAATCCACCTCGCTTACGGCGCCAGTGACCGCTTCAGTGAGGCGAATGACTTACTAGCGACTTATTTACCTGAGGATCACATCGTAAAAACCCCCGGCAAGCACCTCTGGACGACTTGGAAACTACTCTGGCCTGAGTTGTTGTGCAAGAGGTTTTCTTGTTAAGTAGGCGCGATATATTAAGCAGCCTTGAAATACATATATGGAAACCCCCGAATTACTCATATTTGGCACGGCTTAGGGAAATTGGCAGATCTGCTCTCCGGTTTACTGTTATATCGTAGTGTTTGTGGGCAATAGTACGGTGTTGTGAGGGGGCGAGTTAGATACTCGCCCCCTCAGCCTAATCGCTCCCTCCACTCGTCCAGATTTTCTTCTCTCATTTTTTAATTTTCTTTACAACAGCATAAGCAAAGAGCGTTAAGTTCTTCCCGCACATTGCTGGAACACCATCCGATGTTAGCAAGGGGTTTTTATCCACGCACACCGCGTTACCTTGGTCGCACCTGGGCTTCACTACTCACCTATCGGCTAGGTTTTAGTTTGGTGGGATTAATCAATTTCCGAATTTATTAAATTCATCCCAAGACTTCGAATTTACCTCGGCACGAGGAACAACTTGCTAGCTCACGCTTGAAGGACTAATTTAAGTCCACTGCATATCTCTTTAGTAATTCCATTGGCACAATCTCCAAAGCCTTCATGTGAGTTCTTTGTAGATGAACTCTAGGTGCCATATTACTATCCACTGCTTCCAACCATCGAGCTGCGCATAGACACCAGCTATCTCCAGGCCTTAAACCTTTAAAATCAAATTCCGGTACTGGAGTAGATAAATCATTACCCTTAAACCTGGAATATTCCAGAAATTTCTGAGATGTTTCGATACAAACAGTATGCGAACCAACATCATCTTCACAGGTATTACATTTCCCATCTCGGTAAAATCCAGTAATAGGATTTTCACCACATAACTTTAACTCTTCACCGAAGACATTAATCGATTTATCCATTCTCACTACATTGTACCTTCGCTATAAAATTGTTGTTTTGAGATAACGCTTACATAAGCGTAAAAATATAGTTGGCTAAAATGTTGAACGGAGTGAAAACAGCCAACTGTATTTTTTCCGTTTAATGTTCTTGCTAGGCATTGGTTAACTTCAAGTCACCCAAGTTAATTTAATTGTGTTTTCTGAAAAACTCGATAACCGAACGATTAAATAATTTAGGCTGTTCCCACTGGACAGCATGTCCTGCTTCTGGAACCAAAAGAGTCTCGCTGTTAGGTATTTCTCGAGCTGCTGCTCGCATCATTGAAGGCGGCTGATATAAATCAGCTCCACCTGCAATAAAAAAGGTAGGGATCTTAACAGCTCGAATTTTTTCCCAAGTAATATTGCTTTTCGATTTTTGACCATACCTAACTCCATCACCTTGAGATTTTTTCTCCATTTCAATCCATTCCTTTACTCCCTCTGGGTGTGCCCAGCGATAGGAAGGGCCAAGTTCCTTAAACTCGGGCGGCAAATCACCAAAACTTTTAGGGAGAATAAAGTCTAGTCGTTCATCGATATTTTTATCCCATAATCCAAAGAGGCTACAGACGATAGTCATACTAAGTAGCTTTTCGGGATAAGAAACCACATAATCTGAAACGGCAAAACCTCCCGCTGCCAAACCCAGAATGTGGAATTTGTCTACGTTTAAATGCTCAACTAAAGCATTAAGGTCATCAGCATAATTACCGGTATCACTTTTTGAACCGGCTGGAGAACCAAAATATCCGCGTCTTGAATATGCAATTGTTCTAAACCCTGCTTTTGCAAAAGCAGGTTGTTGATAAGGCCAAGTTAATGCGCTACCTCTGCCGGGATGTAAAAGTACAACTGCTGGCCCCTCACCGCCTGTATCCCAGTAGTAAAGTCCGGCGCCACCGGAAAGCGACAATACACCCTCAGTTGCAGGAGCTTGTTTTGGAATTGGTAAATGTTTGGGTTCAATTTTACTAGAATTAACATCAGCATTTTGTGTTTGAGCCTGAACATTACTTATGATGCCACTAGTCGCGACAATGACTACCACTGCCGCGACTTTTTTTAGTATATTTCTTAGCCTATCTCTGATTTTCTCTATTTGTTTTTTCATCCAGTTTTCCTGAATACGAACTAAATCATATTTTGTTAGTTGATGAATTTACCTATGAGTATTTATTATGAATATGAGCCTGTTTCATTACTTAACCAACGCCCTAACCGAAGGAATAACCAACATCTTTTTACACCCAGGTGAAAACCCTTCTGAGCAACAATATTGCAACGAAACTGCCATATCGTATTTTGAAGACTGCATATGAAATAAAATGCTTGGCTCAACACTACCAACTTTATAGTCCATTGATGAACTTGAAACTTCGTCACTATCTTTTAACAAAAATGTCTGCACTCGACCCGCCACACAATTTTCGTGTTTTTGAGGAAACGCCAACTGGTATAAATCGGTTTTATCATCTCCAGTGTGCAACTTCGTTAAGTTGACAGATAGAGAATCTGCATTTTCCGCTGTAACCATAGTCTCCAGAGGCAACGCACCTGAAATTGCACTGGAGCAGTAAATTGTCGCCATTAAAATTACTAGGTACTTATTCATGGTACTTGTAGCTCATAACGCTTACTTAAGCGAAAAAATGTAGTTGGCTATAATGTGAACGGAGTGAAACAGCCAACTGTATTTTTCCCGTTTGAAGTTCTTGTTAGTATTGACTCTATGCTAGGATTTAATTTTTTGAGAAAGTCATCAACATAATTTGTATAACAAGAACCTTTCCCAAGTTCTGAGTTGATCTCTCTATGAGATAAATCTACGGGCAGAATTTCCACATGGGTTCCAAGGTTTTTTGCTTTTGCAATGAAGTTTTCAGCTTGAGTACATGCATCATCACTTCGTAGTGAGCAGATTGCTAGAAACGGTGGGATTTTATCAGTAAGGACATGGAAGGGGGATGCTTTTTTCCAATAATTAGGACTTTCACCAAATTTTTCCTTGTAAAATTCAGAAGGGTTTGGGCCGGTTACCTTTTTCACGATGTCGTAGCCAGAGATATCCAAAGAAATAGTGCCTAACCAAGGCATTATTCCATTTCCCATAATAGTATTGTAATTAGATGATACTAGGGAGACCAAGTGCGCCCCAGAGGAATGCCCCATCAATATAAACTTTTCTGGAGAGCCACCCCATTCACGAACACTTTTTTGAGAAAAAAGTAAAGCAGCTTCTACATCTTTTGCTTGTTCAAGCGGCCTAATTTTCGGAAGTGTGCGATAATTGGTAGATATAAAGATAAACCCTTGGGTCACCCAGTGAGCTATCTTGTTTTCAAATTCTGGTTTATTCGCCTTATCCCCTCCACTCCAAGCACCACCATGTATCATGAATATTACTGGTGCATCTTTTGCGTCAGCAGGAATATAAACATCCAGAGCCTGATCGACATCCTTACCATACGGAATATCAGATAACACCGTCATTCCAGAGGGCAATGCATAAGTATGTGAGGAAATTATAGTTAAAAATATAAGAATAAATAACTTGATGTAAAACATAATGAATTCTCTTAAATGTTAACGCTCCACTAAGGCGCGCCGTCTTTTGGCATCGCTTTTAGTGGCTTGTTAGCACCCGACGCCAAGTTTTTGTAATAAGCTCCTAGAGCTATAGAGTAATAGTACCCACCGTCAAATACTAAGGAGGGGAAATCGATATAGATATAAGAGCGCTCAATTAATTTTGAGTCTAGCTCTACAACGTAGAACTTTTCTACTTCCTCTTTTTCGGCGAGGCCTCCGATACCAGTTGGCATTAGTTTAGCTTTTACTAGAATATCTTGCTTGGTCTTTGAGCCTTGCCAAATATACTCACGCAGTTGTTGCTCGCTAGGTGACAGCTTCTTTTGTGAGATAATGAGCCAAGCGTGTTTATGGTTGTAGCCAACCGCCTTAAGCTTGATGGTGTAGGTGCCGGGTTTATTTTCTATCGGGCTCATTAATACTTTTAAGCCAAATACCGTTTCCGACTCGGGAGTCACAAGAGCGAACTTACTCCATGATGCTTGCGCGTAATTTGAACATAGGAGTATAAAAAAACTATAGATTACAACTTTCATATGCAATTCATGGTTCCATTTTTTGTATGCTAACGCCATCGAAGGCATCGTGTGAATATTGTGACATTTCGATACCGAGATTTAACTTGCCTGCTATTGATACTAAATCTCTCGGAAGATGATCATTTTGGTTCGCAATTTCTTCGTTCATCCTTGAATATATCGGAAAATCTAAATAGGCATCTACATTATCAATTTCACCAAACAAATCTGACAACTCCTCGTAATACTTGGAAAGAAACTCCAATGCGTCGGTTACCTGTCCTGGAAAATCATCCCACTCTTTCTCAGATACGTCGAGAGATAAGGAGTTCTCTTTGCTCATTTTAGTTTTTTTCTTATTCCGATACTCACCCTTATCATAAACACTATAAACCGGAATATTCGTTTTTTCGGAAAACGTCTTAAACGAGTATGTTTCGCTATATATTTTAAGTACGCACATAGTTCCTCTTGGCTGCTAACGCCTTTGTAACAAGCCCGCAAAGAGTGAGCTTGATACGGTAATTTGAATTGCAGGTTTACGATGAAATTCAAGCGTTGTCCTGCGGGTCTTTGTTTACAAACTTGTTATGTCCGATTTGTAAGCTGCTTAAATGTTTCTGTGTATCTACAATAATCGGAGCCTCTGAATTTGATGTACATATCTTGAAAATGGGATATAGCTTTATCAGCGTTCCCATCGCAAAGGTTTAAAATAGCTTCCTCGTATTCAAATCCCTGTACTTTGTTTAATCTTAGAGTATCGTCTATGTATTCGAAAAAAGACTTCAGCTCATCACTAGCCGCAATGAATTTTAATGACTGTTTTTTGTCGGCTCGTTCGAGCTGATCTGCCATTACAAGTGCGTAGTCATATTTACATATTAAGTCGATAATATTCAATATGGATATCTCTTCCATA
>NVXL01000157.1 GCA_002746115.1 Alteromonadaceae bacterium | reverse complement strand
TCAGGAGTCGGTTCTGGCGTAGGCTCAGGGGTTGGCTCTAGCGTAGGAACAGGGGTTGGTACCGGAGTTGGTACCGGAGTTGGTACCGGAGTTGGTACCGGAGTTGGTTCTGGTGTAGGTTCAAGAGTTGGTTTTGGCGTCGGTTCTGGCGTAACAGCCACTGGGGTAGGAGATGGCGTTGGAGCTGGGTTTCGACAAATCAGCGAGCTCGTATCGTCATCATCTTGATAATCTATTTGGAACGGCTCATAAGGGTAGGCATCGCCATTATGAGGGTGGGATACGGCAAGATCTGAATACAGTGCATCTTGATTGGCTGGCACGATCGGAAGGCGAGAATCGCTATCTTGATCATAAACCCAAATCCCGTATTGCCCTTCGGCAATATCGCCATCAACCCCTGTACCACAAAAGTGATTAACATCGCCTTGAGTTACTACACAGTTAGACCAGCTAACAAGACTACGGCGTGAGCCATCACGATAGGGCCAGAGCGCACTGTACCAACCAGGAATAGATTGTTGGTTAGGGTAAAGGTTGACCTGTTCAGTAATTGCCCCCAGAGGAGACAATGCAGCAAATGCATTTTGCGATGCTACTTCCTGCGGTGATTGTAGTGTGAATATATTACCGCCATGCGTATCGCTCAATTGATGTCGCAAGATGGCCATCAGGTGACCACTTTCAGCCTGAACAAGTTTATCAATTGAAATAAACCCGTCGTCACCAGCGTGCAATCTCACCGTGGGGTAAAGTTGATCAAGCTGCTCAGTATCAGCATCTATTTGTAAAATAGTGTAATTGTTTCGGGCAATAGCGGAGCCGACTGGTGTCTCTATTGCGTAAGCGCACAGCTCAGCGTCACTCCATTCATTTAGCGCGCTAGAATCACTAGGTAAAACAATGCCGCTCTCTGAGGGGGCGCTGAGATCACAGTTTGGTAGCAACTCATACGATTGTGACCAGCGTACAAAAGCCACTTTCCCGCTTTTTAATGTGGTAGTAAACGCGTCGTGATTATTACCGAAGGTTAATTGCGTAATGTTTGATCCACCACTATCCATTCTATGCAATAAAGAAGGTTGCTCAGGCGGGCCTATTTTAACGCACAGGTCATTTTCCGCGACAATACGATCAATCGGGTTATCAGGGTTTCCAACAGAGCGATCTGATGAGAAAACGATATTACCTTCGCTTGTAAAGGTCGGACTAGTATCCTCCCCGCTATTAGCCACAACATCGTCGGCTATTACCCGGGTGATCTCTTCTGAGTCAAAGCTGTAGGTGTAGATGCTCCAAGTGTGGTCGCTCGGGTTATTTTTTGCGCCGTGAGCAGCAAAAATAAGCGTTTTGCCATCGGCAGATACATTCAGATCCTTAACATCATAAGCATCACCAAGAAAGTAATCCGAAAGTAATTCACTGAGCTGCCCATTGACGTCAAGGCTGTCACGTAATAACAGCTGTGCCCCTGGGTTGTAACTATACGGCGAGCGAAGATCTAGTGGGGAACTCTCGCTACTTGTCATCTTCTCATTGAATGCGGCTTCTGCATTTATAGACTGACTAGTAATTGAGCGCTTAATTAGCGCAAACGGCGTGTCCGTAACGATAATAGAGCCTTCAGTTTGCCCCGTTTCTTGTTCGGTACCCTCATCAATAGACGGCTGTTCCGACCGTCCAATACCGTCACTGCTCGGCGGTGCCCCTCCGCTAACACTGTCACTCCCAGCGCCACCTCCACCGCCACCACAGGCAGAAAGGATGCACAAAAATAGCGAACTCGATAATAATGTGGCCGTACGATGAGGTAATTTCATTTTTTTAAAAAACTAATTGATTTTTGTTGAGGTAAAGTTCTAACTTTTTTACCGCCCTCAAAAGTTGATTCATAGACCTGCGAATCAACTATATGACTCCATCTTCACCTAAATACATAGGATATTATGAGAGTTAAGTCTCGCAAGGGCCGCTTAATAGCGGCACACTCCCAAAACGTTAACTACTACCGAGGAAAGTGACGAGTAATTAACACTTATTTATTATTGATTCAAAGATCAGGTAGGATAGGATAACAATTCGGCTTGATCAGATATTAGCCGGGAAGGAAGTTAAATGTATAATTTACACTGGTCGATATAACATCGTCTTCACCAAAATGAATACGCTGAATTTGACCCAGAATTGTTTCTTCTAAGGTCTGTATTCCTAATTCACTATCAACAAGAGACAACTGTGAAACCCGACCATCAGGCGCGATCGTCAAGTTAAATGTCAGCTTCCCAGAGAGATTAGGATCCACTGTCAATTCTTGTTGGTAGATCATATAAACCCGACTTTTTACGGCTTCAAGTGCCCGGCGGATACTTTCCATATCCCGCCGACCCGCGCGTAATTCGCTATAGTTATCAGCATAGTCGACCAGTTCCCCACCCAAATCAACGCCAGCAACAGAGGTTGTTTTTCGGGAGGATAACTTTGTGGAATCAGTATGCATTAAGCCTTCATCAATATTAACCTTTCCACTACGGCGAGTAAGTTGGTTTTCACCCAACAAAGTGTCAGACTTTTCGGCGACTTTACCTTTGTTGCTATGGTTAACATTTTTATTGTGAACTTTCCCCATATCGACTGCATTGGTTAAAGATGATAACTGCGAGAACAAACCTTCCAACCCAAGCGATTCGAGTTCGCTTTTTTCCTGCATTTCGGGTGTTGCTTTAGCAAGATTATTTTTGATTTTAGGGGTTTTCTTTTTATGTTTTTTTCTTTTTGGCTTAGGTGTACTTATTGGTTCAGGTGGTTTTTCCTGAACTTTCGGCTCTAACATGACTTGTGTATAGATGATATCGCTTTTTTCGATATCACCTTCAAATAAAGGAAGTAAATTCATCACAACAAAAATCGCTATAACCGCGATTAAAGTGCGCTGCATATTCTTTTTAAGCCTTTCCTCAGCCGCTTGATCGTCCGTCCAAGGGAGGTCTAAATCAAGTGCCATAGGCTCCAATGCTTGTGGCCTTGAAATTATGCTCTCCTGATACATTTAGGAACCTCCTAAGAGAGTAGCTGAGGCGACATCAACTGAAGGGCTCTTGGCAGCCTTGCCCCCGGCAACACGATTTACCGCGAGTGAAATACTGCGGAAATTATGTTGCTGGCAAGTACTCATCACTGATTTGAGTATTTCGTAGCTAACATTCTTATCCGCTAAAATGGTAACGGCATAGCCAAGTTTTTTTTGTGCTTCACTAGCATCACTTAGAGTTTCCCTATGTTTGGTTAATATTTCTGCAAGTGGCGCAATATCTTCATCTGGATTTTTAAGGATGCTAGCCGTTTCGGAAATTTCTACCGAATTTACAATGATATGTTGCTCACTAACGTGAATGGTGAAATCCGTGTGTGGGGATGTTCCGGCAATGGAGTCTGGTAATTTGACAACCTTGACCTCTTCTATATTTTGCGTCTCCCCAGAGCTAAGCATTAAAAAGAAAACCAAAATGGTAAAGATATCCATCAGCGAGATTAAGCTCAACTTCGCCGCGGCAGCTGATTCTTGAGGGCGTTGATACAGGGGTGTTGTACTAATCATGACTTATCTACGTCTCCCAGGGAGATTTCAGGGAAAAGCTCATACTCTACGACGCTATTTACGACGACAGTTTTGTATGATTTAACGGCATCCATTGTTGCCACTATGGACTGGTAGTTGATACTTTTGTGTAAGCGAATAACAATATCCCGCTTATCGTTAGGGTCTTTTTTATTGCCCGCCCCCTCGTTAGCTCCCTCACTAGGCGTACTGCTTTCACCATCGGGGCTACCTGCTGCTGGAGTTTGTACTAAGTCCGCATTTTTTTCTGTTTTCTGTGTTGTCGCTACGCTTTCTTGAAGTACTTCTTTTCCCTCGATTTCACTTTTTATTTTTTTCTTGACTGCCCACATTAATTCGTTAAGTGCATAAAAGTCATAGGTAGTATCGCCTTCGTCTGTTTTTTCGGCAGGAATTTCACCTATAAGGGTATTACTCGGGAAATACACTTTAATCGCTTTCGGTAGTACCACCACTTCTAGGCTCGCTTGTGCAGCTTCACTGGCGCTATACCCCCCCGTTAGCTCGGGCAATTTGATATCGAGCACACTAACACTAGCAAACGTCATGCTTAATAACAGTACGGGCACTAGTACAATCATTAGATTCATAAATGAAGTGACGTCTAGTTCGGTATCATCTGTGCCCTGATCAGGTAACCTTAGTGCCATTATAAAGTCCCCCTAAGTCGCCGGTAAGGTGTCGTCTTGCAAGTTCTTAGTAGAATCTGTTGCTTCGTCTTCTGTCCGCCCTTCAAGCTGGCCCTCAGCCCCGTCATAAGAACCCTCGACGGAATCTCGCACTGGCTCTAATACAACCTTGGGTACAAGGCTGCCTTCTGGTCTCGGTGCGTTGGACTGAATTAACCTGTGCACCGTCATGACGTTTAGAAATTTCACAGCGGCCATTTCAAAGCTGTTGACAATTTTTTGTGTTTTATTACGCAATATGGCGTGCATGATGAGAAGTGGAATGGCGGCAATTAAGCCTGCTGCGGTGGTATTCATTGCAACGGATATAGACTCCGAAAGCATGCGCGATTTTTCCGCTGGATCTGCCGTTGCAACAGCGCTGAAGGCACCGATTAGACCAATGATTGTGCCTAGCAGCCCAAGAAGTGTGGCAATATTGGCGAGCATCGCCAAGTAACCCGTACGAGTCTCTAAACGCGGAATAATTTCTAGCATACCTTCACTCATCGCGTTTTCAATGTCACCACGCTGGCTTGACACTTTCATCATATCTATCCCACAGCCTATAATGCGTGTGACTGGAGCGTTGCTTTCACGGGTGAAGTAGGCCATTTTTTCTACGTCAGTGACGCGTAAAAGTGGCAAAAAATCGTTGAATGCCTTGGCATTGCGAAATTTCTCACGAGTTAAATATAACCATCGCTCTACACAGATAACAAGACCGATAGCGAGTACCGCACCAATAGGTAACAAAAAGGAACCGCCGTCTTGAAAAAACTTGACGATTAGGTTGTAACTGTCGCTCATGCTAACTTCTCCAAATTCAATTTTTTAACTGTTTGCACTGCTAATACTCTAAGTTAATACTCTAAGTTAATACTCTGAGATAGTGCTCTGGGTTAGTGGCCTGTGGTATTTTCAATATTCATTTGCTGGTAAATAGTCATCGATCGGACCATGACGTCGCGATCAACCGTCTCTAAACTGTCGTCGTGTTTCTGATCCATATCCCAACGTAATTTGTCGGGCGTCCCTACCTTTTGCCATGGAATAAAGTAGCTAACAGCAGGCTGCTCCTTGTCTCCGGTGATGGTTGATTCCAAGTTAATCACATACTCTGGAGTGCTCGCATTCGAGCTTTTAACATTTTTTATTTTCTTTACTTTCTTTGTTGTCTTTGCGGCCTGTTTAGTAGCTTTTTTTGTAGTGCTAGTAGCCGTATTTTTATCGGTTTTTTCCAGAGTGGATGATGCCGTTTGCGCATATGTACTATTCGCACTTAAATTAAGTGAGATAAGGCTTAAAGCGAATAGAATAATTTTAATTGGGCTAATCATTACTGCACTCCGACTTGCACTAGCTGATAGTGCACTTGAGACAGTTTTCTTGCTATGCCGGTACGCTGCTGAACTTCATCTAACCACCCTTTAACCTTAGTGTTATGACCGCCAGTTAAAAACTGATACGCTTCGTAATGACGCTGCGCACGAATTGGATGGTTTAAATAGATGTCATATAAAATAGCTAAATTTAGGTGTGCTTCAGGAAAATCAGGCCAGCGCGTTAACGCTAAAGCATAACTGTTTTGCGCCTCAAGGAATTCACCTTGCATACGTTGCGTTAGTGCCCGTTTTAAGTGGGCATTGATGTTACCTGGGTTTAAATCAATGGCTTTTTGGTACTGTCTCACGGCAAGGGAAAGGTCTTTCTCTGCAAAAGCTAAATCACCGAGCAAGACCCAAGGACCACTTAATTTTGGCTTGCGATCAATTAGCATAGATAACAAGATTTTTGCTTCGGAACCTTTACCCTGATCAACAGCTCGCTTAGCCTCGATAAACGTGACAATATCCTGTTTTTTCAATTGACCCTTTTGCAGACTGTAGGGGTCAATACTTGGCATGTAGGGTAAGGTAAGCCCTTCTTTATCTAAGCTCAACTGAGGGATATACTCTTCAGTTGAAAGCATTGTAACAACAACGGCATCACTTTCGACCTCAGGTTTCACACTCGTACTGTTGCAGCCACTACCAAGCGCGAGACTGGTAATTATCGCTGCACCAATAAAGGCTGATCGACATCGGTATAGCGTGTTCATATTAATAAGATTATCGAATTTCATTGCCGTAACTCGCTAATTGTTCGTTTTTATTAAACCGTTCAGGCTGTAAGGTTCGAAGTGATTCAAAGCTTTTTTCAACCCATGAGTTATATCGTCCTTGCCAACCGTGATCGGCATTACTCAGGTGTAACAATATGGCTTGCTCGATTAACGGGCTTGCTTGCAACTGTAATATTTGTCGATACTTTTTCGACGCGGATACTGACAAATTTTTGGGCTTTGGAGCACCCTCAATATTTTGGGAAAGCTCTGTATATAAGCCTGATATTTTATAGGTAGACATGGTAACGAATTCGAAAAAACCTAAACTTTGAGATTTTTGGTAATGCGCAATCGCATTCTCCATATCTTGTTGCTTTTTCTTGAGGCTAGCTGGCAGCGGTAGCCTTAGGCGACGTTTATGGAACGCTTTTGCAAACGAGTCGCCATATTTGACGTGAGCCCATGAGGCCAACCAACGACTGCGCTCGGTTTGTTGATCAGCGGCCTTTGCATTCCCATCAATGATTCTACGAAGCCAATAAAGGGCTTTGCCCTCATCTTTTATTTTGTAGTAATTTTCTGCCAACTTAAATCGCGCCTCCATACGCGTTTCAAAAGGCTTTTCGTAGGCGTAAGCGTAGGCTTTAAAGTGTATGATTGCTGTGTTAAAACTACTATTTTTTTCGAACATTTCAGCGGCAGAAAATAACGCTTCGCGCTGAATCGCTACATCATTATCATTTCGGTGTAAATTTAAGTAAGCCGCTGCGGCTGAAGCCCAGTCTTCGTTTTTTCTGTGTGCAAATGCAAGTTTTCTAGGGAATTCAGGTGCCAATTCGTGCTTAGGGAATAGCTTGTTTAATTCTACTAGCTCGGTAATAGCATCGCCCCAACGGCCAAGCTTTAACATTAAACTTGCGGCATCATGTTGTGCAACAATGCGAATTGACGACTCAGGTGTTAGCTCTTTGATAAGAATTAGTTCGTCAATTGCTGAGGACTCATCATTTTGCTCAAGCTTTTGTTCGGAGTTTTTATAGGTTGTTGACGCTAATCGTTCAGAAATAGTTTGATATTCATCGCTGCTATTTTTGGTGAATTTCCGTTGTGCAATATAGTGCTTTTGTGCGCTGCCATAGTCCTCAACTTTAAAGTAGGAATGCGCAACAATACCATGAGCGGTTTTACTTAGCGTTGGATCGAGGTTTGAATTGTTATTTATCAGATTGAGACCGATTTGAATTGCGCGCTGGTATTGGTTTAGGCTGAATAAGTATTCCGCGGTATTGGTCAATACGCCTGGCGAACGATCATCTGAGTGATAAACTTCAGAAAACCTCAGCATACTATCTACTGTTTTTACCTGCCACTGTGCAAATGCTTCGCTGTTGCCTTTATTCATCTCAACTAAAACTTGAAGGGCCAAAATAGCCGCGTATCCGGCATCGGCTCCATGGGCTTTAGCACTATCGCCTTTGGGCGTGTAAGCGACATGGGTATAGCCTACTGCAGCTTTTTGGTATTGCTCAGAGTTGTTTAACGCTTCCGCCTGTAAAAATACAAACTCATCAAACCTATCACCCTCAGGGAAAGTGGCGATTGTTTGGCCAAAGAAATCTGCGGCTTTAGCGTAATGATGGTGTTTTGCTTTTTGGGTATCGTCAAATTTCTTACGTTGATTTTTATCTGCTACTATTTTTTCAAGCTTTACTAAATCTTTAGTCGCATCTTCACCTAGGTTGTAATGGAACCGAGCGAGTTCATCAAGGTATACCTTTAGGTTGTCAAAGGTGTTGGCATCAATTCCGGGTTTTTTATGATACTCAGAAAAAATCCCGAAACTCTCAACATACAGCCGCTTCTCATCCAGCGCGAGTTTAGGGAATTTTCCAGCTAAATAATTATCAATAATTTGTTGATGAAAATAAGGCGCTCTTACTGATAACGGGTATATCTCTAAGAAATAACGGTAAGTACTTGCTGCTTGACCGTATAGGTTCTTATCAAAATAATACTTGCCTAACTGCTGGTAGACACGCCAACTAAAGTCTTTATTGTGAATTTTTTCGATTTTTGAAATTTGACCCGCCCCCCCTACCTTATCCAACGCAAGGCTCAGTGAGTGCAGTGTGTCATTGATAATGCTTTCTTGGTTTTTTGTACTTTTTGCCTCTATTTTCTGGTCTTTTTGTATTGCCGGATTTTCCAAGTAGTGATGTAATACGTGAGAAAATGTCTCAGCACTTTGGTTAAATTCGTGTAGCTTATACTCTGACCAAGCTAGCATATAGTAGGCGTTTATATGCAGGTTGGCGTTGCTTAGTGTGGCTACAGTTCTATACGATATGGCGGAATTTTTGTAATTACCTTCACCAAAATAAATATCGCCTAGGCGAAAATGCGCCTCGGCAATATTGATGTAACTAGGGTGTCGATGCGTCAACTCAAGTAGCATATTTTTTGCCTCCCCCTGCTGTAGCTCCATATCATAAGCTTTGGCTAGTTGATATAAAACGTCAGCATTGTCTGGGGAGTCTGGGTATCGCTCTAAAAGGTTTTTGTAAGCCTTAATAGCGTCGATATAATAGCTTTTGGGGACGAGTGATCCATTACTATTGTTATTTTCTGGTTTTTGGCTAAGTACATGCTCACCTTCTAGCATGTATACATCTGCAATTCTGTGTTCAATTTGAGATTTTATCTTTTCGTCTTCGAAACTGTTGAGTAAATCCTTATATTCCTCTCGTACTTGAGCATGACTCATTGCTTCAAATTCAATAGAAATCTCCTCTTCCGCCACATACTTGAGCTGCCCGAGAGTGCTTTGCTTGTCCGTTGCGCAAGCACTGAGGAGAGTGAGCAAGAAGATTGCTAATAAACTCAACTTGAGCGTTGGTCTATTGCCATTAACCATATTGTTAACGTCACTATTATTCATAGCTAGTGTGTTTCCCATCATCAGCTACCTCCGGAGGCATTATTATCTGTCTTGGTGCGAGTACGCTTTGCTTTATCGAGGTCTTGCAGCGTCATATCGTATAAGCGAGCCTTGGCTAGCCTAGCTTGTGCGGAATAGTAGGCCATTCGCTCCGCATGGTCATCCAGCTCTAAGTTGACGAGTTTGCGGACAATGTTCTCGATTTTTGCAATATATGTGTGCG
>NVXL01000012.1 GCA_002746115.1 Alteromonadaceae bacterium | reverse complement strand
CTTATCGCCCGTGTGACGGGTTTGTCGTTGGTGGATATCCAAGCACTTTAAAGTAGACCTTGCCAAATAAGGAGGTTGCGCCCAAGGCTCTTTCCTGTTGGTACATAAGCGTGGCGCGACAGTGCGCATCGTTCATTTCTTGATAATGTCGCCATTTGATTTTCTCCAAGTCTAAGGTGGTGCGATTCTGTAGTGACTCGCCTTTTTTTAGTAGTTTTTTTGATGTTCCCATATTTCTCATTTGATTCCAGACCAGATCATCGGGATTCAGATCGGGTGCATAGGGAGGGAGAAATACCATCTCCACCTTACCCTCTAGCGATTCAATATATTCCGTAATTTTTTTTGATTTATGTACCGGATGGCCATCAACGATGAGGATCAGAGGTTGATTGCGCCCATTCTTGAACCGCTTCCTTATCTCGCTCGTACGCTCTGCGTAATAGCTTTTGTGGCGTTAAACCCAATCGATGAAGTGTTTTCCCAACCCCTGAGGGGCTTAATTCAACGCCAAACCTTTCGAGTATTAAATTTGCAACAATTTGGCGGATCCACAAGCCGAAATCAAAGCCATGCTGGCGAGGGTCTCCTCCGATTACCCAGTGTTTAATTTCCTGTTCTTCTGTACTAAGTTTTCTGGTGTCATTTTTCATGGTGCCGAGTATGTCAGATTTTCAACTGACAGTACTGATTAATAGTCACCCGGTAGTATGTATAGCGATGTGAGTTTCAGCCGCAGGCGGATGTCTTAGCGTTGTAATGTATGGCTCCGGAGGGGGGAGTCATAATGGTGTTATCAGGCGCTGGTTTTATTCGTGCTAAAAAGCTCTTCCTTGTATCCCTTTACTCTTAGGTACTGGTAAGCTTGGCACTGGATATATTGGTAATTTCAAATGTAATTGAGGAGCGTAAGATGTCGACTGAAAAATTATCTGAAAACCTAAGCGTTGTATCGCATGTTTCTGTAGGAACAAATCAATTTGACTTGGCAGTTGGTTTTTACGATGCCGTTTTGAAAACTATTGGTTGCAAGCAGATTGTAAGTTATTCTGGGGCGGTGGGTTATGGCAAGGTGTTTCCAGAGTTTTGGGTGCAAAAGCCGATAGACGGAAAACCTGCAACTATCGGAAATGGCAACCATATTGGTTTTACAGCAAATTCTAAAGAAGCGGTTAATGATTTCTATAATATGTTAGTTAAGTGCGGTGGAGAGGCTGACGGCGAGCCGGGTTCTAGAGCCGAATATGGTGAAGCATATTATGGTTGTTTTGGGCGCGACCTTGATGGAAATAAAATTGAAGCGACTTTTTGGCAAGAATAGCCGCTAGAAAGTTAGCGCGTTAATCAATGAAATAAAGTTGTGTTGAAAAGGTGACGTATAAACCAGTATGGTTATGCATTTTTGTGAGTTAATTTTGATTTGATATATTTGAATTTCACCTAGTTAAATTTTTTTTAATGAAATTTAGTTTTGGTCAAACGGAATAAGGAACTTTTGGGTGCCATAATGGGTTTTTTGGTGTCACAAGGAGTGTTGAGGTGCCATTTAACCACAAAGGGCTATTTGCCGTTTGGTGACTTAATCGTAAAGTTGTAATCTCCTAAGTGAGAATAACCATGCAGTTATTAACATGTGTTTAATTTTTCTATGATTATTGCTTTTGTTGGTTGTATTTTTTGGTGAAATGTTTCTCTGCTTTTCCCTGAGGGGGGGTGTTTTTACTGGCGTGCAGGTTTTGTAAGCTTAGGTGTGTATTTGGTATGAATATCGATGCCCAGGTTAGTGTATGCGTGGGCTGTTATTTGTTGGTGTATTTAATTAGGCAACGATTAAGTTCTGTTGGTGGAGTTGACTGTGAGTACATACCTTTTTCCTGGTCAGGGATCACAGATTAAAGGCATGGGTGAGTCGTTATTTGACGAATTCCCCGATGTAACTAAAAAAGCAGATGAAATATTGGGGTATTCGATTAAGAGTCTCTGTTTGCTTGATGAATCAGGGGTGTTAGACAGTACGGCTTATACTCAGCCGGCTTTATATGTAGTAAATGCACTGAGTTATTTGCAAAAAGTTAATCTGTTAGGGCGTAAGCCTGACTTTTTAGCGGGACACAGCTTGGGTGAGCTAAATGCATTGCAAGCCGCTGGAGCAGTTAGCTTTGAAGAAGGGCTGCAGCTTGTTAAAAAACGTGGAGAATTGATGAGTAAGTCGCCCTCGGGGGCGATGGCTGCTTTATTGAATATTCAGGAAGACGCGATTGCCCAGTGTTTGCAAAGCGAGGGCTTAGATTTGGTCGATATCGCCAATGTTAACTCGCCTCGCCAAATTGTTATTTCTGGGGATTTTGAACAAGTACAAGCATCGATGAAACCATTGGAGAATGCCGGAGCACGATTTATTCCGCTGAATACCAGTGGTGCGTTTCATTCTCGTCAGATGCTTGCAGCGAAGAATGAATTCGAGGAATATTTAAGAGGTTTTTCTTTTAAAGAAATTACCATTCCAGTAATTTCAAATGTTCATGCCCTGCCGTATCAGCAGGAGAGCATTGCTGACAACTTATCGGAACAAATTTGTAAGCCAGTGAAGTGGATGCAGAGTATACGCTACCTGCTTGATCGTGGTGAATTTGAGTTTGAGGAGCTAGGGGTTGGAGACGTGCTGACTAAGCTTGTTTCGGCAATTAGTGCTGCGTATACAGAAGAAAAAGATATAGCGTTAATAGCGAGCGTCGAAGAGCAAACTGCAATAATTCGACAGCGTGTCAATGATTGGAATGAGCAGCGTATAATTGGTACTCCTGTTAATGTTGATGGGTATAGCGATGTGTTGGCGACTCGTTCTAAGGCTGCAATGATTTTTGGCCATAGTGCCGCAATATACCTTGAAGGGTATAGGGGGTATTTTTTGCTAGATGATATTTCTGTGATGAACAACGTCAGTTAGTTGTAAAAATAAAAATAAAAATATCTAACTGTTTTTTCTTGGTATAACCAATTCAGATAATGCATTGTCGCGGCTATGCTTTATCGATGAATTAAATGATGTTTTTCCCCAATATAGGTTGTCCCAAAATGGTTTCAATTTTGAATCGTTATATGCATGCCTACGTCACTTTCCCGGTGGCTGTTTCCTTTATGGAGCATGATATATTTGGTAGGATTTCATCTTCTGAAGGTGATTTTAATGTCGAGAATGTTGGCGGTATTGTTCGGGAGACCCATGCAAACCCTGGTTATTTTAATATTGCATTAAGATTGTTTGAGTCTTTGGGGTGGGTGGTTAAAAAAGGTGARSGTTATCAGGTTACGCCGAACCTACCTAATATCAAYCAATTTTCAATAGAGTTGTCRTCAARCTATCAGATTYCTTTTGAACGTTATTCTGTGCGTTTAAATKCTGTCGATAAAGAAAATAAAGGGTTTAATTGTTACCTTGACGAGTTAAATTTTTCTACTTTAAAAAAACGCCTGAAAGGCTGTCAGTGCCAAGTTGATTATTTGAATTGCCCTAAATGTCTATCGAATAGCGCAATCCTGTTGCCGCTAATATACGTACTTAAGCAAACTTCCGTTGCTGGTGTACAGCAACCCTCATTAGCGTCCGTTGCTGAAAAATATCGTACAGACTTGGCGCAATATCTGTTTGAAAATGGCATAATTATTGATCCTGAAAGCGATGATTTTGTCTTTAGCGATCTTGGTCAGGTGCTGTGGGATAGCGTGAATAATGCGGGCGTTACTTTGTCGTATCGCCCTCTGTTGGAAAATATTGAGCAGCTATTGTTTCACAATGCAAGAAGCGTATTCTCCGAAAGTGAGACCGAGACTCACGTTAGCCGAGCGCTAAATGTGATTGGTTCCGGCGCGCAACATGGGGTGTTTTTCGATAGCTTTGTGAGCCATATTAGTGATTTTTTGACTGAAGAGATACTGCTTTATTCTGGTGCTAGTGCTGGCCGACGGCCTCAATTGGTGGATATGGGTAGTGGTGATGGCACCTTATTAAAAATCTGTTATGAGCGTATAGAAGCAGATCTATTGAAAGCCTCTGTTGGTGAAAATAGAATTGGTTTAGTTGGTGTGGACTTAAATGAAGAGGCACTTGAAGTTGCCGCTAAAACGCTAGCAGAAACACCACATCATTTATTGGTTGGAAATATTAATGATCCGATGCGTTTATTATCGGATCTAGACGAAAAAGGTTTTGCTAAAGATGACCTGTTACATATACGTACATTTCTAGATCATAACTGCCCCTTGGATGATCTTGCCGATATCGAGAAATTATCAGTTAGCGATAGTGATTCGGCCTACCCATCGCTTGGGGTATATACCAACGAGCAAGGCGATGCGATACCGGCGTCGGTGATCGTTGAGAACTTAAGACGTAATTTTTCACGCTGGGTTAAAAGTGTTGGTAGTAAAGGTTTGTTGACATTAGAGGTGTTCACCTTAAGTCCTGCGACCGTCAACAAATACATTGAGGAGAGTGAAAATCTCCATTTTGACGCCTTGCACGGGTTTTCTAATCAGTATCTTGTGTCAGCGGATATATACTTAATGTGCGCGGCTAACGTTGGTTTAATACCCGAAAAATCGTCGTTTAGAAAATACCCTAGAGTATTGCCTTATAGTCGTATTAGCCAGCAGCATTTTTTTAAAAAATCGTATTGCGTGCGTCATGCTGAAGTATCTGACCTAGAGTCTTTATACGCACTGGAGGACGCCACGCAAGCTCCGGCCATTCGGGCTAGTCGGGCACAGATTCAACAGCGCGTAGAGCAATATAGCTGCGGTGTTTACGTGATGCTTAAAGATGATCGGGTGGTCGGCGCTTTGTATAGTCAACGTATTAATAAAGAATCTGAGTTATACCAGATGAAATTCGAAGAGGTCGAGCGGCATCATAATGCCCTCGGGAAAATTTGCCAGTTAATTAGTGTGCATGTCGACCCCGAGGAGCAAGACGGTATTCTCGGACAAGAATTATTGTCGTTCGTTATTTTACATAATTTTGTTCGTGAGGGTATCCGTAAGGTGGTCGGGATTTCTCGTTGTGCTCTCTATAGATCCGAAAAAGGCGATTACGCCGAATACGTTAAAGGTAAAAATAAACTGGGATATGCACTGGATCCTATCTTAAGACTGCACCAGGGAGAAGGCGCAAATATTGTTGATGTGGTTCCAGGCTACAGAGAAAAAGACCACCATAATTTGGGTTCCGGCGTACACATATCTTACGACTATCTGACTTGGTCAGCTAAAAATTAAATAAGGGTTATACAATGAATAATGACGATATTTTAACAATCGTAAAATCAATTATTGTTAAGGTTTCACCACAATATGCAGCTGTCGATATTCAACCAAGCGATAGCTTAAAAGATATTGGGCTTAACTCCATCGAACGAATGGAAATCACGATGTTGGTGATGGAAGAGTTGGATGTTGATGTACCTCGAATTGAACTGCTAGGCCCTAAAAACATCTCTGAGTTAGTTAGTTTACTAGAGAGTAAGCTTGAAAAAGCGGGGGTTTAATGGTGATGCAAGTTGGTATAGAAGCGATCAATGCCTATTTAGGGGCTGCGTCGCTCGATGTGAAAGTACTAGCGGAGCATCGTGGTTTAGATATCGATCGCTTTTACAATAATTTAATAGTTGAAGAAAAATCGGTTGCATTGCCCTTTGAAGACCCTATCAGTTTGGCAGTAAATGCCGCCAAACCAATTGTGGATCAGTTAACACCGGCGGAGAAAGATTCCATTGAGATGGTTATTTTTGCCTCTGAATGTGGTTTAGATCTAGAAAAAGCAATGGCAACTGACCTGCATCACTATTTAGGCCTGCAACGAAATTGTCGTCTTTTTGAAGTAAAGCAGGCGTGTTATGCCGCCACCGCGGGTTTGCAATCAGCTATTAACTTCGTACGTACGAAACCACAAGCGAAAGCCTTGGTGGTTGGGGCTGATCTTTATCGACAGCTCGACGTGATTCGCGGCGTGAATGATTATCAAGAACCCAATATGGGCGTTGGATCGGTCGCTATGCTGGTGAGCTGCAATCCAGAAATATTAATGGTCGATTTAGATGCAAACGGATATTACGGTTTTCATTCCTACGATGATTTGCATCCGATGCCTTACCGCCATATAGGAGGCGATGCCGATTTATCTTTACTAACGTATATGGACTGTTGTGAGGGGTCAATTAAGCATTATCTCTCGCAAATTGAGGGCGCCGACTACGGTAGCACCTTTGATTATTTGGCTTTTCATACGCCCTTTGTTGGTATGGTAAAAGGCGCGCATCGCTCAATGATGCGTAAATTTACCGATATAAAGGCTGACGATAAAATCAAAAAAGATTTTGACCGACGTGTTGGTCCGGCCACACAATATTGCAAGCGTGTCGGCAATATTATGTGTTCCAGTTTGTATCTAGCCTTAGTGGGTTTGGTGGATCATGGTGATTTTAACAAAAATAGTCGAGTGGGTTTGTATTCCTACGGTTCTTGTTGTGCCTCCGAATTTTTCAGTGGTGTGATAATGCAAACCGCCCAAGACAAGCTCGCAAAAATGGAAATAAAAAATCACCTCGATTCGCGTTATTCATTGTCGTTTGCTGAATATGAAAGCTTGTTTGAACATGATAAAACGTTTGAATTTGGGAAAAACAACTTCACGACAGACAAGGGCGCTATACCTGGAGCATGGGAAGGTATTCAGGGTGGTGGGCGTTTGGTGTTAGATAAAGTAGATGAGAATTTTCATCGTCACTATATCTGGGTGTAAATAATAAGATGAAGACCTACTTATGTTAAATCAGAGCTGGCAAACTATCAAAGTTGATGTCAGCGATACTATCTGCCGTATACAGCTTTATAGGCCTGATGAGAACAATACCATTAATGATCTGATGGTGGATGAATGTCTTCAAGTCCTTGATGAAAATCGTGATACCGCGTGTATTGTTATTTTGGAGGGATTGCCAGAGGTTTTTTGTTTTGGTGCTGATTTTAAAGCGTTTGTGGCAGGTCAACAAACACAAAGCGAACATTTCTCGCCGGAGCCCCTGTACGCACTCTGGACGGCTTTAGCGACAGGGCCATTTATTAGTGTGGCTCACGTGCGAGGGAAGGTGAACGCGGGCGGTATTGGCTTTGTTGCCGCCTGCGATATTGTACTGGCAGATACTGGTGCAGAGTTTAGTTTGTCGGAATTATTGTTTGGCCTTGTTCCCGCGTGTGTTATGCCTTTTCTGGTTCGCAGAGTAGGGCGTCAACGGGCGCATTCAATGGCGATTATGACGAAGACCATTAACGTTGATCAGGCTCTAACTTGGGGGCTTGTTGACGCTTGTGAGCCTGATAGCGCAGGCTTGTTACGTAAAAATTTGTTGCGGCTACGGAGGATAAATAAAACCACAATCCGGCGTTACAAAACTTACATGAACAAGCTCGATGATAGCCTGGAGCAGGTGAAGTCATTTGCACTAGCGGCAAATAAAGAAGTGTTGGGCGATCAGGAAAATATTTCTAAAATAACTCGTTATGTAAATACGGGGAAATTCCCTTGGGAAAGCTGAGAAACATCATGAATGAGGTCGTAACCGTTGAGGACTTAAGCGACGAAATTGTGCAAATAACGATGCATGATAAAGTCCATAAAAATACATTTTCTGATGCTCTAATCAAAGATTTAGTTCGTGCTTTTGCTGAAATAAAAAGTAACGAAAAATACAAAGTTGTCATACTCACAGGTTACGATACCTATTTTGCTTCGGGCGGTACTCAGAAACTATTATTACGTTTTTCTGAAGGTGGTTTCCAGTTTACCGATACCAATTTGTATAGTTTGGCCTTGGAATGTCCTATTCCGGTGATATCCGCTATGCAGGGGCATGGTGTGGGTGGCGGCCTAGTGATGGGCTTATTTGCCGATTTTGTGATAATGGCGCGAGAAAGTATTTATACCACAAACTTCATGAAGTACGGATTTACACCCGGCATGGGCGCTACTTATATCGTGCCGAAAAAATTCGGTTGTGCGCTTGGGCATGAAATGCTGATGAATGCAAATACCTATCGGGGTGAGGAGCTAAAACAACGTGGTATTCCTTTTCCCGTTTTCCCTCGCAAAGAAGTGCTAGCACAGGCCCGGCAGCTAGCGAGAGAGATAGCCGAAAAACCGCGAATTTCGTTAACAACTTTGAAAGCGCATCTGAACGCACCCCTGCGTAAAGAATTACCTGTTTTTGTAGAACAGGAGTTGCTTATGCACGATAAAACCTTCCACAGTGATGAAGTCAAAAATCGAATAAATTCGCTTTTTTGATTGGCGAGTATGTCGATGAAAAACACAACTATAAAAATGTTTGAGAATGTGGCTGATCAGGGATTTGATCTTGAACTAGATGTCGCAGTAGTGGGCTTGTCTTGCCGCTTTCCTGGTGCAAATACGGCCTCGGATTTTTGGCAAAACCTGATCACTGGAAAGCGTTCTATAAGTGAAATTCCTGAAGGTCGTTGGCGTTGGCGTGATTATTGGGGTGACCCTAAATCCAGCTCAAATAAAACCAATATTAAATGGGGTGGTTTCATTGATGATGTTGATAAGTTTGACCCATTTTTTTTCAACATCTCGCCCAAAGAAGCCGCTAGTATGGATCCGCAGCATCGACTTTTTTTGCAGTCCTCTTGGCATGCAATTGAAGATGCGGGTTACTGTGTAAGCAGTTTGTCCGGGCGAAAAATCGGCGTGTACGCGGGCGTATCAAAAAATGATTACGCCGAATTAATGCGAGAGTCGGGTGAGGAAATATCACCGTTTATCTCTACAGGCACTGTCCATTCAATCTTGGCCAACCGAATTTCTTTTCAATTTAATTTCCGAGGCCCAAGTATTGCGGTGGACACTGCATGTTCGAGCGGCCTTGTTGCACTACATTCAGCCATAAAAGATATGCGAGAGGGGGAGTGCGAAGCGGCGTTAGTGGGGGCTGTAAATACCTTGCTTGCACCTACAATGTATATTTCACATAGTAAATCTGGTTTCTTATCCTTGGAAGGGCAGTGCTTTACCTTTGATGCGGCTGCGAATGGCTACGTGAGAGGCGAAGGCGTTGGCGTGTTAGTGATTAAACCACTAAAAAAAGCCCTAGTAGATGGCGATAATGTCCAAGCTGTCATAAAAGGCAGTGCTGTTAATCATGGTGGGCGAGCCAATTTCTTAACGTCTCCAACAGTTGAAGCGCAAGCCGATGTTATTATTAGCGCTTTAGATAAGGCAAAGATAGACCCTAGCACGATTTCCTATATTGAAGCGCATGGTACTGGGACTCCGCTTGGTGATCCCATCGAAATAAATGGTTTAAAAAAGGCCTTTTCCGCAAGGTCGAACAGTGAAGTACAGGCAAGCAATTTTTGCGCCTTAAGTTCTGTAAAAACCAATATTGGTCACCTCGAATGTGTTGCCGGTATTGCCGGTATTATTAAAGTTATTTTGTCGTTACGGCACGGTGAAATTCCAGCACTACAAAATTTTCGTTCACTAAATCCCTATATTGAGTTAGACGATAGTCCATTTTATTTAGCCGAGAAAAACATTCCATGGCAGGCTAATACAACTGAGCAACGCTCGCCGCGTCGTGCTGGTGTGAGCTCCTTTGGTATGGGCGGAGTTAATGCGCATGTGATATTGCAAGAGGCACCGGTCATTCCGCTTGATACCAGCGCTCAAACATCAGCACTTGCGGCTAGGCCTGAACTCGGCTGCGGCATGCTCATGGTGCCTTTATCGATAAAAAAAGGCTCACTCCAGCAATACGCAAAAACCCTACATTCCCATTTATTGTTGATGACGAAAAGCGGCGAAATTGATGCGCGGACGCTGCAAAACATAGTGTATACCTTGCAAACTGGCAGAGAGCAGTTTGCCCAGCGTTTAGCCATTATTGCTGAAAATTCGAAAGCTCTGTTGAATAAACTTGAGAGATACGTCAATGGCGGGAATGACGCCGACGTGTTCAGCCGCAGCATCACTGTTAAAAAGGGTGAAAAACCACAGCAAGTCACAGTGAATAATGAGATGAACGCTCGCGAGGTTGCGCAGTTGTGGACGGAGGGGGCAACACTGGATTGGTCGTTGTTTTACCGAAATAATGGCGACAGGGCGAGGATGCAGAGAATGTCTCTGCCTACGTATCCATTCGAGAAAAAACGCTGTTGGTTTAATAATACCTTGTCTTCTGATGGACAAAGAAAAAACCTGGAATCCAGTATAAAACCAGGCGTAAAACCGAACGTAAAATCGAGTGGAGCAAGTAAAAATATTGCAACGCGGCGCCTGCATACTGACGATTTTTTTATTCGTGATCACGTGGTTCAGGGGGAGAAAATGCTACCAGGTGTTGCCTATATGGAGTTCGCTCGGGCCGCATTTTCCGAGTTAAACCCGCAGCTCACCGAGGTGATGAATACCATTGAAGATGTGTACTGGCTAAGCCCCGTGCGTGTAAAACAGCAAGATCGAGATCTTGAATTTACCTTTAGTGATGGTGCAAGCGACGCGCAAACAGGCACGTCTTTAGACAAACATAAGGGCAAGAGTTTTAAAGTTTTTCTCGACGGAACCATGCATTGCAGAGGGAGGATTCGTCATACAAAGCTTGCTTTGCAAGATACAGCGCTAGTGGATATCCAAGATCTTCAGCAGCGTTATAAGCAAACAAAAGACCCCGCTGACCTGTACCAAATATTTTCGGATCATGGCCTCGATTACGGGCCCAGTTTCCAGCCGATACAAGATTGTATTTTCAGTCAGGATGGTGCCTTGGCTCAATTGCAGATACCCGATAGTTTGAAGGGAAATATGGCGGATTTTGTTTTACATCCGTGCATGGCCGATGGCATTTTTCAGACCATTGTTGCCTTAAGCGTGTTAGGGGAGAATCCGCAGACACGTCAGTATGTTCCTTTTCATCTGAAAAAAATCACAATTATTCGGCCTATAGCACAGCGTTGTTACGCCCACGCGTGGTTTGCCCCGGTAGGTAATAAGCCCGATGAGATGACCTTTGACGCAGTATTATGTAATGTCGAGGGCGAAGTGCTTGTTCGAGTGGAGGCCTTGACCAAGAGGGCTATTGGCCATCTACCCAAAAATGATAAGGTAGAATTGAATGCAGACAAAACTACTGATAAGAAAGTTGATAAAAAAGGTGATAAAAATAATATTTATTATCAGTCTATCTGGCAGCCTCAGTCGCTCGAACCTCCGTTAGCTGAACACAGCTCAGCGCCATTTTCGTCGATTATTGTTTTTGCTGATGACGTACGCATGGCACAAAAAATCATTAAAACTGGTTCGAACCCGGGTAGCGTGATACAGGTACTTCCTGGCGAAGCGTTTTCATTGGTTGATGATCATCATATAGTGATGAATAAGCGTAGCGCGGATGATTACCAAAAGCTGTTCAAGTATTTAAAAGGAGAAAAAATCTCTGTCTCCGCCATTTTGTATTTGTGGAGCTTCAGTGACGATCAGCGAACACCGAGTGATTTATTAGCGCTTGGATTAACGGCCATGTTGCGTTTGACTAAATCGCTAATGACCGTCAGGGCATACAAACGTATTAAGTTACTTTACGTCTACAACCTTAGCCATGAGGCGGCAAGACCCTACCACGCCATGATTGGCGGTTTTGCCCGAACACTTATTTACGAGAACCCGAATTTACGCTACGACACTTTGGGGCTTGTGGGGGAACCGGGGCGAGGATTTTCGCAAGAAAATCTAATACAGGTATTATCCGAACTTGCTATGCCTAGATTAGAAAAGCTGCACGAGATACGTTACCACGAAGGAAATAGGCAGGTTCGAAAAGTTACCGAATATACTAATCCCGACGTCAACTTCAACGCTGATAGAGAGGACGTCAGTGCGCAAGCGCTTATAAAAACAGGCGGCGTTTATTTAATTAGCGGCGGTGCTGGCGGCTTGGGTTTTCTTTTTGCGCAACATCTATCGAAATACTATCGCGCTACAGTGTTGCTACTTGGCCGCTCTCAAAGCAATGCAAAAATTGAAGAAAAAGTCTCGGTGGTGCGTGCTCTTGGTGGCGGTTGCGATTATTACAGTGCGGACATTGGTGATCGCGAAGGTCTGAGCACTTTGCTGCAACACATTATATTATCTCACGGGACACTGAATGGCGTTATTCACGCTGCAGGTGTCATTGAAGATGCTTACATTCTACGGAAAAAAGAAAGCGTATACGATAAAGTTGTGAGACCGAAAGTACTTGGTTTAGTTAATCTTGATGAGCTGACAAAACACGAGAAGCTGGATTTTTTCATGATGTTTTCGTCGATTGCGTCATTGATGCCCAACCAGGGGCAGTCAGACTATGCCGCAGCAAACAGCTTTTTGGATTGTTATGCCGATTATCGCAATACAATGGCGAGGCGAGGAAAACGCTACGGCGGCAGCTTAGCGATTAATTGGCCGCTATGGGCAGATGGCGGCATGCAAGTGACAGCGGAAGAGGAAGCCCATTTACTTAAGGTGTTTGGCATGCGGCCTTTAGCCAAAGACTTAGGTATGTCGATTTTTGAATATAGTTTACAGTTGATGGGGCACAAGCAAGCACCGGCTCAGCTATTTGCGATTGATGGTGATAAGCAAAAAATCGCGCAGTGCTTGGGTATGGATGCAGAGCAATATTCGCTACCGGCAGTTGTGAGTGAAGAGTTGAGTGTCGAAACGGTAATTCGCGGTATCTTCTCAGCACAATTTGATATCGCGGCAGATAAAATAGATGGCAGCGCTAATATCAGCGAGTTTGGTCTGGACTCGCTTTCTTTGCTTAATATCGTTAAGCAAGTTAATGAAGCTTATAGTGCCGGTGTAAAACCAACGATTTTTTTTGAAATTAATTCGATCGATAAATTTATTCAGTATGTTGCTGATAAAACGCATAGCTTTCGTGGCCCTCAGAGAAGTAAGAGTTCCCAGAGCACGTCTAATCGTGTAGAAGAGGCAAGCGTAAACGCAATAGAAACTCTGTATGATCGTCACAATTGTTCTTTGGTGGATGTGTCGAAGTCAAATCCTGAAATAGGTCTTTTTAAACGTACTTTCCGTTGTGCTGAGTTTTACCTTAAGGATCACGTGGTGGAAGGGCAGTACAATATGCCCGGCGCCTGTTACATTGAAATGGCTCGTCAGGCTGCGGCCTTACTCTTAGATGAGAAGACGGCTGTGACCTTAAGCAATAATTACTGGGTTAGCCAGCTCTCGTCACCAGGAAAGGACTTTGATGCCTATATACAGTTTGTCGAAAAAGGTGAGGGATATGAGTATGAGGTGTTTAGCTATGCCGTGGATGCAGAGCAAGCACTGGAGGTAGGACAAAAGCGTGTTCACGCAATGGGGCGCCTATCAACCAAGACGGGTAAAAATGATGAGCCTGCGCCGCAGGAGTATTGCGATCTTGCCGCCATTCGCTCTCGCTGCCAAGCAACCCAATACCCTGACCAAGTGTATCGTCAGATTATTGCAGAAGGCTTACATGTTGGCCCAACGTTTATGCCGATGCTGAAAATTGAGCTTAATAAGACGGAAGCCTTGGCCACCCTAAGATTGCCTGAAAGTATTGCAGACACATTGGATGACTATGTACTGCATCCGACCATGTTGACGGGGTTTTTTCAAACCGCACWGATTAGTAATCGATACGATGACCCTAGCGACCATGGCTTGCGTTATATCCCCATCGGTATTGACGACATTACGGTATTCGGTGCTGTGACAGMAAATTGTTTTGTCTATTCCWGCGCACGTAAAMAAAATCAAARAAATACCAAATTAAAAAAGTACGACATACGKATTTGCCAGCCAGATGGTTTGGTGGTAGTCACGCTAAAAGGCTTTNCGATTCGCGCATTAGTAGATGAGCCGGTTACCGAAGCTGTTGTCATAGCTCCCAGTGTTCAGATGAATAATTCCAGTCCAAACAATATCAACCAAAATAATACTTCCCTCACCGTATCGGATTCCGTGATGATAAAAAATGCCGAGATAGAYGATAGCCAAATAGTCGATGCAACTAACGCCTATTTAAAACAATTACTGGCCGAGCCGCTTGGCATTCCCGCAGACGAAATAGAAGTCGGGGAAGACTTTGAAAATTACGGAATTAATTCRGTGATGATYGTMGAGTTRAATAARGYMTTYGARRATATTTWTGGCYCYCTRTCKAAAACCTTRTTYTTYGAATAYGTTAATTTGGAAGAACTCGCCGAGTTTTTTATCGATAACTATACTGAAGTACTAAAAAACATACTGAATATAGCGAGTACGCCAAGCAGCAAGGAAACTGCGCAGGATGTCGGTGCAGAAAAGCCCGTCATGCCTAAAGTTGATTTACCAAAGCCTGTCGCTCCAGAGCATCGGCCTGAAATCACGGATATTGCCATTATTGGTGTTGATGGGCGATACCCTGGCGCGAATAACATGGATGAGTTTTGGCAAGTGCTCAAAGAAGGGCGAGATTGTATCCGTGATGTACCCGCGGGACGTTTTGATTACAGCGCGTTTTTTGATAAAGACCCCGAGCAAGATAAAATTTATACCACCCAGGGGGGATTTATTGATGACGTGGATAAGTTTGATCCGATGTTTTTTAATATTTCGCCGCGTGAAGCCGAATTAATCGATCCCCAAGAGCGACTGTTTTTAGAAGTTGTGTGGGGCATGATGGAGGATGCGGGCTACACGCGGAAAAGCTTACAAGATCGTAGCGATGGGCAGGTAGGTGTTTTTGTTGGCGCCTTATGGCAACCGTATCAGGCAATTGGCAGCGAGCAATCACTTCAGGGGAACCCTATTGCCCCGAGTGGTTTGCTTTATAGCATTGCTAATCGTATCTCCTATTATTTTAATTTAAGCGGGCCGAGTTTGGCCATTGATACCGCCTGCTCTTCGTCGTTAACAGCACTGCATATGGCTTGCCAGAGTTTACATTTAGGTGATTGCAAAATGGCGGTGGTAGGTGGCGTTAACCTCTCATTGCATAGCAGTAAATACCTCTTCTTATGCCAGAACCGATTTTTGTCCACCGACGGGCGATGCCGTAGCTTTGGCGCAGGCGGCGATGGCTACGTGCCTGGTGAGGGAATCGGTGCAATATTACTTAAACCGCTCGACCAGGCTGAGCGCGATGGCGATCGTATTTATTCGGTGATTAAAAGTTCCGCTGTAAATCACGGTGGTAAAACCAATGGTTACACGGTACCAAATCCCAATGCTCAGGGCGATTTGATTAAGCAAGCATTAACGCGAGCGAAGATCGACCCGCGAAGTATTAGCTACATGGAAGCTCACGGCACAGGTACGCCATTGGGAGATCCGATTGAAATTACGGGTTTAAATAAAGCCTTCTCTGCTTTTACCAAAGAAAAACAATTTTGCGCAATCGGCTCGGTTAAATCGAATATTGGCCACCTTGAAGCGGCGGCAGGTATAGCTGCCGTTAGTAAAGTCATTTTACAGATGAAGTATCGTCAATTGGTGCCATCCATCCATGCTGACACCTTAAATAGTAACATTCAATTTGATCAAAGCCCTTTTACCGTGCAGCGTGATTTAGCTGACTGGCTTGTGAAGCCGGCGGATGAGGCCGGAGGGGAAACGCAATCTATCAGGCGTGCTGGAATTTCCTCTTTTGGTGCCGGTGGCGCAAATGCGCATGTGATTCTGGAAGAGTACATAGCTAAAATCGATCTCAATGAGCATCAGCAAAACAAGGGAGTGCCGCAGTTAGTTCCCGTGTCTGCTCGCACGGAAAAGCAATTACGCGAGCAGGTTGAAAACTTACAAAAGCATTTATCTGGCACCCCGTCGATGTTGCTGGAAGACCTTGTTTACACCTTACAAACCGGGCGTGAGTCAATGAATCAACGCTTGGCGTTGATCGTTAATTCTATTGATGAATTAAACGAGGGCTTACAGCGTTACCTAGACAATCACCCTATCGCACCTGAAATGGGCTTATATGGCAGTATCAAAGATAATAAATCAATGGTCGATGTATTATCTGGTGGGCAAGCGGCGAAAGAATTTGTACGTGCCGTTGCGCAACAAGGCGATTATAAAAAGCTCATGAAATTATGGGTAAATGGCGTCGAAATTGATTGGAGCCTATTATACGAAGCAAAACGGCCGCGTATTGTTAGTCTGCCAAGATATCCCTTTGCTAAAGATCATTGCTGGTTGCCGCTTAATAAACCCGATGATTCTAATTCCTGTACTACTAATTCCGGTACTACTAATTCCGGTACTACTAATCCAGGTACTAGTAATCCCGATAAAAATAGTGCAGTCGTGCAAGACCCTGCTGCGATATCGGGCATTGCGCAATTACATCCCATGTTGCATGAAAACACCTCCACTTTATACCAACAGCGGTTTACGTCTTATTTTACGGGTGACGAATTTTTTCTGCGTGATCATGTCGTACAGCGAGAAAAAGTACTGCCCGGCGTCGCCTATTTAGAAATGGCTTATCAAGCCGTTTATCGCGCAAGCGACGAACAGGAGGCGCGACAACTGAGAGACCCTCAGGGAAGTACTCGCTCGCGGATGGTGACATTACATAACGTGGTATGGAGTCGCCCAATTGTTGTGGACAATAAGTCTGGGGCAACAAATGAGGCAAGACCGGTGCATATTCGTTTGTCTCCAGAAAACGACGGGCGTATTAGTTACGAAATATATACCGAGGCTAGCAGCGCTGATGCCTCGCTAGAAACCCCGCAGCATGTCAATCATAGCCAAGGTATTGCTGATGTGTGCGAGGTGGTGGTGCCGGTAGCGCTAGATCTTGTGGGCTTAAAAGAGAAAATGCAGGTTGGCAATGTAGCGGCTATTGCACCGGCTATTGTTCCGGGAATGGTATCGGCAACAGATTGTTACCAACACTTTCAGGCCATGGGTTTGAATTACGGACCTGCGCATCAAGGTATCGACAAGGTGTATTTAGGAGAGGGTGAAGCACTTGCAGAACTTACTCTACCACCGTTCTTGAATGCACAAACCAGCCGCTACACCTTGCACCCCAGTTTAATGGATGCGGCATTGCAGGTTTCGTTACTGATAGGTGAGAGCCTTGATGACCTAAACGCTGCAAAACAAACAAAATTACCGTTTGCTTTGCAGCGTATTGACGTAATTAAACCTTGTCAGACTAAGATGTGGGCCTGGGTACGATACTGTGACGGCGCAGTGCGTGGTGCAGCCGTACAGAAGTTTGATATTGACTTGGTTGATGCCGATGGCAATATCTGTGTTCGCTTGAAGGCGTTCTCTACACGTACGCTGAGCAAACCTGTTGACGCTAACCCGACGATAGACCCAGTGGGGCTAGCGGCCGGTAGCGAATCCATGGTATCCGGGCACAGCGATACGGTTTTAATGCGGCCCGTATGGCAGCCTGAAAATATCAGCTTAGCCCAGCAAGTGACGCAGGCCTATCAGCAACGTGTCGTATTTATTGTTGGCTTTGCAGCGCTTTTAAGTGATATTCAAAAACAACTTGGCGATTATCAATGTATTGGTTTGACGACGAGGGAAGACGAGCAAGGTATTTTAGCGGGGGATAGCGTCTATGCGGCGTCGCACTTTGAGCGTACCGCGATACACATATTCAATGCATTACAAACAGCCTTAAAGCAAAAGCCTACTGGCAGTCTATTAGTTCAGTTGGTGGTGGCTGATTACCCAGAAAATTTTGGCTATGAGGCTATCGCGGCGATGTTTAAAACGGCCAAATTGGAGAGCCGAAAAATTATTGCCCAAAGCCTTCGTGTACCGGCATCACACAGCGTACAAGCATTGGTAAGCTGTGTTAATGATAACGCCAGCGATCAAACAAACACGCGAATTCGATATCGCGATACAGTGCGACAGGTTTCGCGCTTAGTGGAATATACCCCCGCACAGCCACAGGCATTGTCGCTTCTCCCTTGGCGTTCTGATGGCGTGTATTTAATTACCGGTGGGCTCGGTGAGTTGGGACTGATTTTTGCCGAATCTATTGCCAAACAGTCACCCGGTGCCGCACTAATTTTAACGGGTCGTTCGACACTCGATAATACTAAGCGACAAATATTAGCTACCTTGCAAGCTAGAGGGGCAAATGCGTTCTATCAGCAAGTGGACGTCAGTGATGTGCAAAAGACCGGTAGTCTTATTCAGGTTATCGAGAAGGATTTTGGCGCCTTAACAGGAATTATTCATGCGGCGGGTATAAATAGCGACAGCTACTTGGTAAATAAAAATGATACTGAATTTAAGCAGGTGCTTGCACCGAAAGTATCAGGTTGTGTGAATCTCGATCGCGCAAGCCAGCATCAAAATGCACTGGAATTCTTTATTTTATTTTCTTCTGTTGTGGCGGAACTTGGTAACGTTGGCCAAGCCGATTATGCGACAGCAAATGCCTATATGGATGCCTTTGCCGAATATCGAAATATCTTGGTCGCAAAGCAGCAACGTTTCGGTAAAACCCTAGCCATCAATTGGCCGTTATGGGCTCAGGGCGGAATGCAGGTTGACGAGTCTGCTGCGCAAATGATGAAGAGCCAGATGGGTATGACGATGATGCCCTCCGCCAGCGGGCTGCAAGCGTTTAAACAATGCTTAGCGCATGAAGGGGATCAGGTGTTGGTGATGTACGGTGTTGCAGCCGATATTAAGCAGAAGCTGTTGCCCGATCTAAAAACATCTGTAAATTCAGCCAACAATTTAACTGAGCAAGAACAAGAGCCGGGAAACAGCAGGGAAGAGATTGCGTCATTGTTGCAAGCCTCCTTGTTGAAAAAGGTCGCGAGTGTATTGAAGGTCAAAATAGATGAGTTAGATGGTGATACAGAATTAAGTGATTATGGCTTTGACTCCATCAGTCTCACGACTTTTTCCAATGATTTAAATCGTGATTTCGACTTGGGCTTAACCCCCACCATATTTTTTGAACATCCCACGCTTCAGTCGTTAGCAGAATATTTATTGGACGAGCACTTTCCAGCATTACAAGCTAAGTTTGGCGGCGGTGAGCAAACAAGTGTAGTGACCGAATTGTCCACCGTGGCGCCTGCACTTAATGCCTCTGAGCAAGCTAGCGAGCTTCAGTTGCAGTTGTTGCAGCAGGTATCAACTATCTTAAAAATCAGTCATGATGAGTTGGATGTTGATACCGAGTTAAGTGATTTTGGTTTTGACTCGATTAGTTTGACCAGCTTCACTAATCGCATCAATCAGGTTTATCAGTTGTCGTTAACGCCAACTTTGTTTTTTGAATACCCGACGATTACGGGTCTTACGGAATATTTATGTGATAATTATTCTGACAATATTGAGCGCCATTTAAATCAGCCAAGTGGGCGAGCTTCCGGAAAAAATATAAAAAATCCACAAGCACAGCCGCTGCCATATGCCGCGCGTGCGGCGCATCAGCGTTTCGCTTTGGTTCAGCCTCAAGAGCTACCATCACAGCAAGTCCAAGAAAGTGGCTCGCCGACCTTAGCAAAACAGTCGTTAGAGGGCGCGTATCAGGCTGAGATACCAGTTAATGAGCCGATTGCTATTGTTGGTATCAGCGCTTGTTTTCCGAAAGCTCAAACTATCCAGCAGTTTTGGCAAAATTTAAGTGAAAGCAAGGATTGCATTAGTGAAATACCCGCTAGTCGTTGGGACTGGCAAGCACTCTATGGCGATCCGCACCAGCAGCCCAACAGCAGCAATATTAAATGGGGTGGGTTTATCGACGGCGTTGATGAATTCGATCCCTTGTTTTTTGGCATATCACCGCGCGAAGCAGAATTAATGGATCCGCAACAACGTTTGCTGATGCGTTATGTTTGGCTGTTGATCGAAGATGCCGGTTATTCCGCTGCCTCACTCTCTGGTACCAATACGGGGATGTTTATCGGAACTGCGGCAAGTGGCTACAGTGATCTGTTGGCGCAAGCTGGAACGACGATCGAAAGTTACAGCGCCACGGGCATGGTACCGTCGGTTGGGCCGAATCGCATGAGTCATTTTTTAAATTTACGCGGGCCAAGCGAGCCGATTGAAACCGCCTGTAGCAGCTCCTTGGTGGCGGTGCACCGAGCCTTACAATCAATTCGCACGGGTGACTGCGAGATGGCCATTGTTGGCGGTGTTAATGTCTTAGTCACGCCGCAGTTACACATTAGTTTTAATAAAGCCGGCATGTTATGTGAAGACGGTAGATGTAAAACATTCTCCGATCAGGCCAATGGCTATGTGCGTGGTGAAGGGGTTGGCATGTTGATGCTGAAAAAGCTCGGCGCCGCAGAGCGCGATGGCGATCATATTTATGCTGTCTTGCGTGGCAGCGCGGTTAATCATGGGGGCCGAGCGAATTCGTTAACCGCGCCGAATGCCAAGGCACAAGCCGAAGTCGTTTGTGCGGCATACGAAAATGCAAAAATTGACCCAAGAACAATTACTTACATTGAAACCCATGGTACCGGTACCTCCTTAGGTGATCCGGTTGAAATTAACGGTTTAAAATCTGCTTTTGAGCAGCTCTACCAAAATGATGCCTTAAATATTGCGGGCGGCGAGATCAGGGCAGAAAATAGTCATTGTGGTTTAGGGTCGGTCAAAACCAATATTGGTCACCTGGAATATGCTGCAGGCATGGCCGGTATAATTAAAGTTTTATTGCAATTTAAACATCAAACTCTTGTTAAAACCCTGCACTGCGATACCTTGAATCCTTATATATCATTGGATAACAGTCCTTTTCATATCGTGACAAAAAACCAACCTTGGCAGCCCTTAACGGATAGAGCCGGTCGAGATATTCCACGGCGCGCAGGGGTCAGCTCATTTGGCTTTGGCGGCGTTAACGCGCATGTGGTGTTAGAAGAGTACGCCGTAAAGGCCACGCCGCAATTGGAGAATGATGCACGCTTGAGTGCTGGGCCATATTTAATCATATTGTCGGCTAAAAATCGGTCGCGTTTGTCTGTATTAGCAAAAACCTTATCGGATTACCTTACTAGCCCAGATGCCCAGCCCTTAGCCCTTGTGGATATTGCCTATACCTTGCAAGTCGGACGGGAGGCGATGGAAGAGCGGATGGCCATGGTGGTGAATTCCAAACAAGCCTTGCTAGAAAAACTGCAAGTATTTTGCGCGCGAGTCGAGACCGACTCAGCAGAGCATATCGAAGGAATTTATACGGGGCATAGTAAAAAGAACAAAGGCACCTTAGCGTTATTTAGCTCTGATGAAGAATTAAAAGAAGTCGTTGATAAATGGATTGCGCGGAAAAAATATAACAAGCTATTGGATCTATGGGTTAAAGGCTTGGCGATTGATTGGCATAAACTCTATGGCAGCACCAAGGCTAAACGCCTTAGCTTGCCAGGTTATCCGTTTGTTAAACAGCGCTACTGGGCGGCAGCGCCAAAACAAGACCTGATGGTCGAGCCACGCCAAGCCCATAACGACGATACTTTGGTTAAGTGCGATAATTCTATCGGAAGCGATTTACCTGAACTCATGTTTTTTGCCGAGAACTGGCAAGCTCAGGCCTTACCGCTGGTTAATTTGAGTCTCGAAACTGAGGGCCAAACACTCTTATGTTTTTTGAGTAACGCACAAAAGCAACGCGCCTTTTCTGAGGCGGTTAAGCTAAGCTGCCCTAAGCTTACATTGGTATTTGTTTCAAACGAGAAAACAGTCGATACCAGTTTAAATAGCTATGCCGTGCAAGCACACGATAACGCCAGCTACCGGCAGGTTCTTGATCAGGTAAACAAGCGTCATGGCAGCATAGATAGCGTGTTGTATTTATGGTCAATGGATGATACCCGGGGGGTAAATGACACTATGCCATTACTGTATTTATTGCAGGCCATCGGCCAGTCGTCGTTGCAAGCGAAGCGTATATTATTGGGCGCGCAATGCAAGAATGCATTAAATAGTTGTTTTGTACAGTCGTGGATTGGGCTAGAGCGATCGCTTGCCATGGTGTTACCTGATACTGAGATGGCGGTATTATTAGAGGGTGAGGTGGCTGGTCTGATGGATGCTCACCATGGCGACCAAGGCTTAAGTGGCGTGTCGCAGTGGGCTCTGCTGTGCTTGCAGACCTTGTATCAAACGTCGTTTCAGTCCACGGCCTATTGTCAGCAGAAACACCACGTATTAACTAAAAAAACCGTTCAGCCAACGGCACTGACGGTTAGTCAAATTAAACACAGTGGTGTTTATCTTATTACCGGGGGCTGTGGCAGTTTGGGGCAGATTTTTACTCGTCATTTAGCGGAGCATTACGCTGCAAAACTAATTATTACTGGGCGCGGAGCCCTCAACGAGAAAAAGCAGTTACAAGTGGCTGCTTTAGAAAAACTAGGTGCCAGTGTTATCTATTTGCAAGCGGACGTGTGTGATCAACGCGCGATGAGTAGCGGTTTAAGCGAGGCCTTACAGCGCTTTGGTAAACTAGATGGCGTTATTAACGCTGCGGGAATTGAAAGCGGCGGCAGTCTTTTAGATAAAAAACTCGACGATTTTAATGCAGTGTTGGCGGCCAAAATAACTGGAACGCAGGTGCTTGATGGTGTTTTAGAGTCGCTACCTGAGGCTCAAAACCTAGACTTTGTTTGCTACTTTTCGTCTAATTCAGCCATTATTGGTGATTTTGGTGCCTGCGATTATGCGATGGCTAATCGCTATTTAATGGCCCATGCTGATTATCGCAATCAGTTGGTTAGCAAAGGCTTGCGCAAAGGCCGAACTTTTGTGATTAATTGGCCGCTGTGGGCTCCCAGTAAAGAATCTGAGGCTCTGGGTGACGAGCTTGGAATGACAGTTGGTAGCTTAGAAAAAACGCATTTTTACCTACAATCAAGTGGTCAAGCGCTATTGCTTGCGCAAGTCGGCATTGAGGTTTTTGAGCGCTTACTTAGCCAAGAATTTTCTCAATGTTTGGTGATGTATGGGAATGCTGAACGTGTGAGTCGTTTTCTTGGCCAAACATCAACTGCCGATCGTTTGTTAACACACGACAAGGTAATTCGATCCTCCTTGAGCATAGAAGCTAGTGCCGAGGTTCGTGCAGAAAGTCGCACACCAGAAAGTAAAGCAGGATTAATGCAGGAATTAAAAACCATAGCCGCTAATTTACTGAAACTCGATATCGCGGTATTAGATGAGCATAGTAACCTTGCCGACTTTGGATTTGACTCATTTGCGATTGCGGATTTTTCTCGAAAATTAAGTAAGCATTACAATATCTCGCTAGTACCATCTGTCTTTTTCAGTTATCCGACTTTATCCAAATTGTGCAGTCACTTATTGGCGAAATACGGCGTAACCTTCGATGATGGATGTGAATCAAAAATCGAAGAAAAACCCCCATCGCAAGTCGACGATAATACCAAGGCACAAAAAACCGTTCCGACTGATATTGCGATTATCGGCCTGTCTGGGCGATTTCCGCAGGCAGAGTCAGTGGATGAGCTGTGGCGTGTGCTGGCACAAGGGCGCAGCAGTATTGAGGATATCCCAAAAGATCGCTGGGATTGGGCGGATTACTTTATTGCGCCAGGGCACGAAAAAAACCAAATCACGACCAATAAAGGCGGGTTTCTATCTAACACAGAGATGTTCGACCCACTGTTTTTTGAAATTTCACCAAGGGAAGCGCGTGATATGGATCCTAGGCAGCGTTTGTTATTACAAGAGTCCTGGCACGCATTGGAGGATGCCGGTTTAGCCGGTGGGCAAATTCAAGGCTCTTGCTGTGGGGTATTTATTGGTGTAGAGGATAGTGAGGACGGCCTATCCAATAGCGAAGGCTTAGTCACGGGTAAGCATAGTGGTATTTTAGCCGCTCGTATTTCGTATTTTCTGGATCTAAGTGGCCCCAATTTATCGTTAAATACCGCCTGTTCCTCTGGATTAGTTGCTTTGCATCAGGCTTGTCAAGCACTACGACAAGAGGAATGTGATACCGCGCTGGCTGGCGGCATTAGTTTAATTCAGTCGCCAGTGACCTATAAAAATTTAAGTAAAATGGGAATGCTATCGCAACAAGGGCAGTGTCACACTTTTGATCAGCGCGCTGCCGGTATTGTGCCTTCTGAAGCGGTCACAATAGTGGTGTTAAAACCCTTGGCTAAGGCTGTCGCAGATCAAGATCGTATTTACGGTGTGGTAAAAGCCAGCGGCGTGAATTATGACGGGAAAACCAATGGTATTACCGCACCAAGTGGTATTTCTCAGCAGGCATTACTTGAAAAAACATATCAAAAATACGCAATTAATACCGATAATATTGATTATTTTCTGGCACATGGAACCGGCACAAAGTTGGGTGACCCGATTGAAGTAAATGCTTTAAACGAGGTATTTACTCAAAGCGGCCAGGGCTCAAATGGTGCTGAGTCAAAGCGTTGTGTTTTAGGTTCTGTAAAAACCAATTTTGGCCATAGCTTGGCGGCGTCGGGCTTGGTCAGTTTGGTGAGTGCCCTAAAAGCCATGGAGAACAAGCAGATACCAGCGACGGTTGGTTTCGATCATGAAAATGAATTTATCCAATTCGAGCAAGGCCCGTTTTACGTTAACCGTACTTTACGTGATTGGCCGAAGCCGTCTGGGCGACCTCGTACAGCCGCTATCAGCGCGTTTGGTATGAGCGGCACTAATGCTCACATCGTGTTGGAAGAGTATGACGCAAATATCCGTGGTCATCTTGCAGTGACGCAGCCGAAAAAGAATACACCAATAATAATTGTTTTGTCTGCGAAGGAGCCGGAGCAACTGGATGCCGCGCTGGTCAATTTACGTGATTATTTAAACGATAAGCAAAAAACTAAGGCGCAGCCTAATCTACAAGATATTGCGTTTACCCTACAAGTTGGCCGTGAAGCGATGCCGTATCGTTTGGCGCTGGTGGTTGATCGTTGGGATAGCCTAGCTGGTGCCGTATCTCAGCTGGCCGAGGGCGATGCCAGTGGCATTGATTCTTATCGGGCTAGAGTTGTTGCGAGTCAAAGCGCGACGACAGCGAACGGGCTTGTTGGTGCTGATGTATCGGCTGATAAGACTCAACTGATAAAACTTGCAAAAGCGTGGGTGAATGGCCAAGCAATTGACTGGCTACAGGGCTACCGTTCTTTGTCGCCACAAAAAATAAGTTTGCCGGGTTATCCCTTTGTGAAAAAGCGCTTTCCTCGTGGGGTTTCTCCTGAGGTGACCGAATATTCTAATGTTCTGCCAAGCGGTAGCACGGATAACAAGGCTAATGGGAATAAGCGTCGTTTAAGTGATGCTCGTAGCGTGAGCCTGCCGACACCGAGTGATCTAAGCGAGGCTGTGACGGCGCCAGTTCAGTTGATGGATGTAAAACAATATTTAAGGAAATATGTAAAAGAACGAGGCGCAGGGGTCGATTTTCCGACATCTAAGCCGACGTTGATGGATAAAAATAGGCCAATAAAACTATCTTCTACACGTTCAGTCAATAAAACTGAAAAAATTAAACGAAAAATTATGCTGGTTGATATTTGTTAATCGCGCAACAAAAAATAATGACACTTAAACTAAGTGCTGAAAACACATTTGTGTAGGGTTCTGTGGTAATGCTTGAGCTAATTGATAAACTAAAAAACATATTAAGCACAACGCTATATTTAGATAGCGAATTTGATGAGGGAAAAACTTTTGCCGAGCTGGGCATGGATTCGATTACCGGCGTAGAGTTTGTTAAGCAGGTAAATCACTGCTTTAATACCAGCTTAAAGCAAGCCAAGCTGTATGACTTTCCGACCCTGGAGGCGCTGGCAAACTATTTGTTACGTTTTTCTGAAGATCAATCTAAGCCGGATCCGCTTGGCTTAGTTGATAAGACCTCAATGACGGTGCCTGCTATTGATAGGGCGGAAGAGCGTGACAATATGGACGATGACATTTTTAAGGGACTTCATCAGCTACTGGTAAAAAACTTATACCTTGATAACAATTTTGATGAGAGCAAGACTTTTGCTGAGTTAGGCATGGACTCGATCACTGGTGTAGAGTTTATTCGGACGCTTAATCAATCCTTCGCTGTCGATATCAAGCAGGCGAAGCTTTACGACTACCCAACTGTTCAGACCCTGGCGGCTTATATTCATACTTTTAAGGGGAAGGCCTTAGGTAAGCGAAAGGGGACGATAGAAACTGATAATACGCCTATTGCTACGGGGCTTTGTGTTACGGAGCTTTGTGATAAAAAAGACCGCGTTACTTTGGTAGCCAAGCAAGCGGGTAACTCCGGGGATGCGGCCATCGTCGAAACGATTACCGAAATTTTATGTTCGACTTTGTTTTTAGATAATACTGTCGATATCAGCAAATCTTTTGCTGAACTAGGTATGGATTCTATTACCGGTGTAGAGTTTTTAAAGCATGTTAATCAACATTTCTCGATCAATATCAAACAAGCTAAACTTTACGATTATCCTGATTTATCGTCTTTGTCTAATTATGTAGGGTCTTTTATCTCGGAAGAACCTTCAGCGCGAGTACTGGAAGAGCCTTCTGCATGTGAGCTAGAAGAGCCTTCAACAAAACAGCCGAGTACGGCAGTGAAAGCAGTAGAAAAAATTCCGAACGCGCTTAAATCTGTGAAACATGCCGCTACCGAAGTGGAAATAAAAGCGGAAAAAAAATATCAGTCGAAGAAAGCTGATATTGCCATACTTGGAATGTCTGCGCGCCTTCCTGGCGCCGAAAATATTGAAGTCTACTGGGAAAACCTTAAATCAGGCACTTGCTCCGTCACTGAGGTACCCAAGGATCGCTGGGATGTTAAACAGCATTTTAATGCTAATCCACAAGCTATAAATAAAACATATAGCAAATGGGGAGGGTTTCTTAATGATATCGATAAATTTGATGCGGAATTTTTTAATATTACCGCCTTTGATGCCGATCATATAGATCCGCAACAACGGCTCGCCCTACAGGAAGCTTACCGTGCCTTAGATCATGCAGGGTATTCCAATAAGGCAGTATTGTCTCAGAATACCTGCGGCGTTTATATCGGTGTAATGAGTGAAAATGAATACGCTGCGATGCTGGGGCAGAAGAACCCTGCGCAAGTCATGGTGGGTAATTCCAATGCCATTCTTGCGGGTCGTATTGCCTACGCCTTGGATTTAAAGGGGCCTGTAATTACTTTGGATACGGCGTGCTCATCGTCACTGGTAGCGATTCATTTGGCGTGTCAGAGCTTAATTAACGAAGAGGCTGACTTAATGTTAGCTGGAGGCGTGACACTTTATTTAACAGAGAAGCCCTACATCGGCATGAGCAAAGCGATGATGCTTGCGGCGGATGGCTTATGTAAAACGTTTGATAATACTGCCGATGGATTTGTACCGGGGGAAGGTGTCGGGTTTGTGGTATTAAAAACCTTGAAAAAAGCGACAGCTGATGGCGACACAATTTATGGCGTAATCAAGGGAAGCGGTATTAATCAAGACGGAAAAACCAATGGTTTGACTGCGCCAAATGGCCAATCTCAAAGCCAATTGCAGACCTCGGTGTACCGTAAGTATGCCATCAACCCTCAACATATTTCTTACGTCGAAACTCATGGCACCGGCACGAAGTTGGGCGACCCGATAGAGGTGGGTGCCTTAAGTGATACTTTCTCACAATATACAGACCGAAAACAATTCTGTGCCATCGGTGCAGTAAAGTCGAACATTGGACACACTTCCGCAGCCGCTGGCGTAGCCAGTCTGATTAAAGTGCTATTGTCTATGAAGCATAAAATGCTGCCGCCATCTTTGCACGTAAACCAAGAAAATGAGCATATCGGTTTTAGTGATACGCCTTTTTATATTAACCGAGAATTAACACCCTGGAAAACGCAACAAGGGGAGCCGCGACTTGCCGCTATTAACGCCTTCGGATTTAGCGGAACAAATGCCCATTTGGTAGTGTCAGATTATCACAGCTCAGAGAACGGCAAGGTGGTAGCAAACCGCGATCCCCGGCCAGAAGTTTTTATCTTGTCAGCAAGAAACAGTTCTGCCTTATCTGATCAGGTTAAACAACTTCACACCTTCCTTGTTGCAGATGTTTATGGCTGGCCGCTACATGATATGGCTTACTCTCTGCAAGTTGGCCGCGAGGCGATGGCGAATCGCCTGGCCATTGTGGCAGACAGTAAACCCTCCTTAATTGAAAAACTCGAGGCTGTGCTTCATCAGAACACCTCAATACCGGGTGTGTTTGAGTCCAGTTTACAGTCTTCCGATCCGATCATTTCTGTTTACAATAGTAATGCGAACGCCGCTAGTTTGTTCTTTCAAGAATTAATTCAAAATAATAAATATGCGGATCTAGCCAAATTGTGGGTGGCGGGTATTAACATCCCTTGGCAGCGTTTACACCGTAATGAGCAAAGAAAGCGCGTTGGCATGCCCAGTTATGCTTTCAAACCTGTTCGACACTGGCTGCCTCAACGCACTGACACGGTATCGGCGCTTGCGCAACCCGAATCGCCAGAGGCTGCAGCGCTTGACTGTTTGCCATTACCCGAGCATAGCGAAGTCGCGCAGCGCGATGGTGTCTTGATTGAGCCGGTTTGGCAGCAAAGCCCCTGGACCATTCAGCACAGCGGGGTTGAGCAACTGAAGGGATTAACCTTGGTGTTTGATGATGGCGTTACGCGCGCGCAAGAGTTGTGTGAACGCCACATTTTAATTCAGCCGGGCGAATATTTTAAAAAAATCGAAGCTAAGCATTATCAATTGGCCATGGATAATGAGGACGATTATCGACGCTTGTGGTTAACCCTTGTTGAGGAAGATTGCGTTCCTGAGCATATTCTCTATTTGCTGGATTTAGCTGGTGACCTTTTTGCGCAAGCGAACACCGAGAGTCGTATCTTTTGTCAGCCGGATGATTCTCAGTCTCAAAGCAGCTTGGCCTTACAGCATGCTATTGACTCTGCCGTCAAACCATTATTTATGATAAGCAAATACTTGCTTACTCAGGTAAAAAATACCGTCATTGATATTTACTATTTTTACCGACAAGAACCGCAGCAAGAGCAAGCTGCACGACGTGCGATGGCAGCCTTTTTTCGAACCGTTACGCAAGAGTCTACCTTGGTGTCGGGCAAGGTGATCGCGATAGAAAATTTGATTGTTTCTGCGTCGCTATTAAAAAATATCCTGCAACGTGAAATAGAGGCGGGCAATCAACACGAGGTTGAGCTGGTGTATACGCCGCAAGCGCGTCTGTCTTTAAAATATCAAGAAATAACCCATAGCTCAAAAAACATTTCAACAAATAGCCCAACAAAACTTCCAGCTAAGCCGTATCAGAGCGGAGACGTTTTAGCGAATACCCTGTTTAAACAAAAAGGTCACTATCTGATTACCGGTGGTCTTGGCGGCATTGGCTGGTCGCTAGCGCGGTATTTGTTGGAGCGCTACCAGGCGCGGCTGACTTTGTGGGATGTAAAGCAGCCCAATGCTGAACAGTTACAAGTGATCAATGAGGTCAATCAGCAAGGTGTCAAAATGGAGGCTGTGTGCGTCACCTTGGAAGACTATGCGGCTGTCGATAGCGCGATGCAAGATATCGATCAACTTGATGGTATTTTCCATCTAGCGGGACGCATTAAGCCAGACCTTATTGCGAATTGCCAATGGCAAGATTTTTCAGAGACACTGGCGCCGAAAACGTGTGGCAGTATTAATTTAGATTTTGCCTCTAAGCAGCGAAAGCTCGACTTTTTTGTATTGTTTTCTTCTGTCGGTGCGGTTAATGGCGGCGTAGCCTATTGTGATTATGTTTATGCCAATTACTTTATGGATGTTTTTGCTTCGCAGCGTCAACGTTTGAGGAAGTCTGCCAAGCGTTCCGGCTTGAGCTTATCTATTAATTGGGAGTTTTGGCAGGACGGGGGAATGGCCTTGCCGAAAGCAGCCATGGCGTTGCTGAATAATAGTCTTGGTTATGACTTGTTAAAATTTTCTGATGGAATGGAATTATTAGAACTCAGTTTGTTGACTGCTGCGAATAATGAGGAGGTTAATCAGTTGCTTGCCTTGAACGAGGGTGGAGAGCAGTGGACATCAAAAATACTTGGTCAAGGTCGGGTCATATCGGTAAATAATACGTCTGTTAATAAGGATGTTCTGCAAGCTGATGGCGAGATGGAAAGCAGTGGTGATGAGGCGGTGAGTCGAATTATCTCTGAGGTGGTGAAGGAGTTTGTGCAAACCGAGGAGTGTATCGATATGGACAAGCATATGCTTGAATACGGTGTTGACTCAATTACTCGGTTATCGATAATTAACCGAATTAATGAGCGTTTGGGGCTAAGTTTGAATGCTTCTGCGGCCTTAATGAATGAGTCCTTTTCAGAATTAAGTCATTATGTTCTATCTGTTTACCGAGAAGGCCATCAAGATAGTTGTCAAGCAGAGAGTGCTGATAAAATATCGGTGGCGGCTAGTGAGCTTGATGCGAGCGATACTGAGTCGGGACAAGCCGTCGCCAAGCGAGATGATATTGCTGAAACGATTGTAAGTGTTGCGAGAGAATTTGTTCGGATTGATGGAAATCTCGATCTAGATAAGCATATGCTTGAGTACGGTATTGACTCGATAACCCGCCTTAGTTTAATCAACCGTATAAATGAAGAGCTTCAATTAAGCATGAATGCGTCTGCGGCGATTATGCATGAGTCGTTAGGTGATTTAATTGAGTTTGTTGCCGAGACAGTTTCAACTACTCCAGTTTCAACTACACCTGCGGCAGAAGAACAGTTTAATACTGAGCCGAAAGAAATACAGATTCCTACGCATACAGTAAAAAACAAACCGTTTATGGGTGCCGAATCGACGGGCGAAAATGGGTCTGTATGGCAGATGCAGTTCAATGCCTCGCAATGGCCAGAATTAACTGACTTTGAAAACTTATTCCATACTGGCTTGTGGCAAGAAGTTATTGCCAACGCGCTGCAATCCCAAATGGGTGGCGTGAATGTTGACATCGAAAATTTAAGTTTTGTTCACCCTCTATTTATAAAACCGGGCGAAACAAAAGTTGTTCAAATGTTTTTTGATCAAAGTTCTGTAAAAGATAAGCAGCGCTTTCGCCTGTTAAGTAAAAGTGACGGCGATGAGGTACTTACTCTGCATATTAAAGGCGTTCTGAATCTTGTCGCTGCATCAGATACTAATAAGATAGGTGTGCTTGATTACAGCGGCAGAACTGCCGTGAATGCGGAGTATGACGAGGTGCTGAGCGGCACCGAATTTTACGCACGTTGGGGCGCAGGCAGAAAAATTGGCGCAGCGGTCTGTTGGGTAGACGAGCTTACACTGAGGCCCGGTGATCGATTAGCGAAGATGCGTGCAGCAACTGCCGTAGAAAAACAACATGCCTATGCCTTGCCGTTTCACCCCGGCATACTTGAAAGTTGCGGACAGCTATTTTATAGCTTTCTCTCTGAGCAAGAAGCAAAAGGCCCATACTGGACAATGAGCTGGCGGCAAGCCAAGTTTAGCCATGTTCAAGGCGGCGCTATCGTCTACCCGCTATGGTGTCATGCGACATGTGATGAGCAGATGCCGAACAGCGGAGAAAATCCATGTTTAGAAGGTCAGTGTTTAGGCGATTTCACTTTGTTTGATGATCAGGGTACGGTGCTTTTTCAAGCCACTGGCTGCTTGTTAAAGCGTATCGACAAGCAGACATCACTCGGGCAGAACGGCACTTTGTCACTGGTCGAGAGACAGAAATGGTTTGCGTTTAGAGAAGCAGAGCGAAAGCCAAAAATGCGTTTGTTTTGTTTTTCCTATGGGTTTGGTGGCCCCTCAGTGTACTTTGATTGGGTGAACGCACTTGGCGATGACATTGAAGTGTGTCCCGTGTTGTTACCAGGCAGAGAAACGCGTATTAATGAGCCTTTCACGATGACCATTGAAGAGGTGGTCGATAGCTTAATTGATGTGTTATTGCCTGATTTAACCGTGCCGTTTGCATTCTATGGCCACTGTGTGGGCGGGTTGCTTGCTTTTCTTTTAGCGAAACGTTTAGAGCAGCGAGGTATCTACCCGACGCACCTTTTTGTTGGAGCCTATCCTGCACCGCTTCGCGAACCCATCACATTTAGTGCCAAATTGTTTGAAAATCTGACGCGTTGGAACGATGGTGTTTTACCTGCGTTTGATGATGTATCGGTGCCATTGAAAGAAAAGGTTCGTGACTACCTTAAAAAGTTTATGGATTTACCTATTATTCAGGATGAAGATAAGCGTCCATTTTTCGATGTTTTATTCTCGACCTTGTTAGCGGATACCTATCTACAGCAGAGCTTTAATTACGCTGAAAACACACCTATAAAATGTCCGATTTACGCCATGGGGAGTTGGCAGGATGAACACTTAGGCTTTACTGAGGAGACAATACAGGCGTGGAGAGAGTTAACGACAGGCGTATTTAATTGTGAGATGTTTGACGGTAATCATTACTTTTTACATGCGGATCAAGAGCAAGAAAAAGTACTTGGTTTAATCAAGAATACGTGTGACGAGGTGAATAAGGGGGAATCGTTTTTTACGGGTCAGCTACCGCCAAAAACCGATGAGAAAACGCAATCAATCGATGCCAAAGCTGAGTTTGTACCCACTTGTGTTGAGATTTTAGAACAAATACTACCAGAAGATATTGAATTACAGGAAAATATGCTGAACGAAGAAATGGATAATTTACTGCTAAACCTTCTGCTAGAAAATTTTTCTCAGCTTGGATTTTTAGACAACGCAACGCCTATGCCAGGCTATCAGCGATGGTACCAGCAGAGCATCGAGATGTTTCAGCAGGTGGGGTTTCTGGACGATCACGGAGACGTTAATCCTGAGCGTATATTAACCTTAAGTCTCACTGAACTTTGGCAGCGCTGGGATGAAGCCAAGACATGTTGGCAACATGGTGCCAGTCAAGCCGCACAGTTAAATTTACTGGAAACTTGCGTGCGTGCCTTACCTGAAGTGTTGACGGGTAAAAAACAAGCGACTGAAGTGATGTTCCCGAATGGTTCAATGGCCTTGGTTGAGGGGATATATCGAGATAATCCAATTGCTGATTATTATAATCAGCAATTGGAGACAGCTGTTGTCGCATATATTCAGCTTCGCTTGCAGAAAAACCCGAGCGCACGTTTCCGTGTTTTGGAAATTGGTGCGGGGACAGGCGGGACGACAAAAGGTATTTTGGCGAAACTGGAGCCTTACCAGCACGCTCTCGAAGAGTATTGTTACACCGATTTATGCCAAGCTTTTTTGGTTGACGCACAAAAACGATATGCGCAAGACCACCCCTATGTGGTCACGCGCCTCTTTAACGTGGAAGCGCCTATTTGGGGGCATGAGATGAAGGTGGATTCCTACGATATTGTTATTGCCGCCAATGTGATTCATGCTACCAAAAATATTCAAAACACTTTACGTAACATTAAATCTGCGATGCGTAAAAATGGCATGTTATTTATGAATGAAATTAGTCGTTTATCTGTTTCAGCGCATCTAACATTCGGATTGCTGGAAGGGTGGTGGTTGTACGAAGATACTGAGTTACGTATTCCTGGTTGTCCGGGCTTGAGTGCGGACAGTTGGGGGAATGTTTTGAATGAAGAGGGCTTTGTACTGTGCTCGGCTAAGAGTCAGCAAGCGTATGGGCAGCAAATCGTTATTGCAGAAAATAATTTAAATTATGCAATAGTCGATGCCTCGGAACCTGAGTTTACCCTAGAAAAAGCCTAATACACAGCGTGTATATGGTTAATAAAAATGTAAGTAATAATACAAATTAAGAGGTTGATAGCAACATGTTAAAATTTATGATGGGTGTATTTTCGATTGCCCCTTTATGTCTCGGTGTCGCGACTGTATGTGCAAAAGGGTATGGTTATACCAGTAAACCAAAAGATCTGTCTTTTACTGATATATCGGAGCAATTTGATTTTGTTCGGCAAAATCTTCCAGGGGGTTACGGTCCTTCAGGCATGCAAGGTATTGGCGGTATAGCGCTATTTGATTATAATAACGACGGTAATCTCGATATTTATTTTAGTAATGGCGCCGGATTTGATAATGGACTGTACCGTAATAATGGCGACGGTACATTTACCGATGTGACCGCTAGCGCGGGCGTTGCTTATGGGAAAGGTAGTTCGGGTGTAGTGGCAGGGGATGTTGATAACGATGGTTTTACCGATCTCTTTCTCGTTGGGCGACCTGGCATTATGGCTCCGGCACTTGCCTCAGCCCCCGTGCTGTACCATAACCAAGGTGACGGCACCTTTAAGAATATTACCTTAGCGGCGGGCATTACCATTGCCGATGAGAATGGCCAAGCCTTGCCGCTTCGTGCTGTGATTAGTGCTGCGATGGCCGATATTGATGGTGATGGTTATTTAGATATTTATATGACCAACCCTGGCGGCGTGTTGCCGGATGCGAATGGAAAATTGTTCCATAATAACGGCGATTTAACTTTCACTGAAATCGGCGAAGAGGCCGGTTTAGCTGGTGACTTAGGCGCTTGCGTTACCGCATTCTCTGATTATGATGCCGATGGTGATTCAGACTTGTTTGTTGGCAGCTGTGGTTTGGTCGAGCCTGCACCGGGTGGTTTAGGCTTTTTACCCGTGTTAACGCCTGTGTCTATTTACCGCAATGATGGTGACCTTAAATTTACCGACGTTACTAAGGTGTCGGGTATGGGGGATGAGCTTGGCTTGTGGATGTCTCTAAGCTTCGGGGACTTTAATAACGATGGTCATATCGATCTTTTCTCGACCAATTTTGGTAAAGATGTTGGCGCTTTCCCTTTCCCTTTCGACAACCCGCATGGTTTGTTCAAAAATAATGGCGACGGTACGTTTACCAATATTGCAAGTGAGGCAGGAGTTGCTAATTTGGAATTTGGTTGGGGTTCTTCAGTGACTGATTTTGACAATGATGGCTTTGCCGATATTTTTTTGGCGGGATCGTTTGCGCTACCACCACTATCAATTGTGGGGCCTGGCGCAGGTAATCCAGGGCGTTTATTTTTGAGTGACAACAAAGATTATTTTAAGCCAAATACCTTTACCGAAGTGAAAACTGATGGTGAAGATATTGGTTTTGATATGGAGAATGATTTCCCCTCCGGCGTCGCGTTTGGTGATCTGAATAATGATGGTTTTCAAGATATTGTTGTGTTACGTGAGCAGTTGCCACCCTTGGCTGTTGGTGAGCCATTGGTGATGTTGAATAATGGCAATAAAAACCATTGGATTGATTTTGATTTGAAAGGTGTCGAGAGTAATGCTTCTGCTGTGGGCGCACGTGTGACCATTAAATCAGGACACGGTTGTCAAACACAAGAAGTCTACGCGGGTAGTAGTTTTGCTTCTTCGGATACTAAGCGTATACATTTTGGTTTAGGCAAGCGGCGTGGTATTCGTCAGGTGAAGGTAGATTGGCCTTCAGGAAAAAGCGAGTTTTTCCGCTCGGGTTACCGCAGCGCTGATAAAGTTTATACTCTGACTGAGGGCGAAGGTTATTCCGTGAAAAACAAAAAACGCGCAAAAAAATGGTGCTCGAAACGTTAGGAGTTTATTAAACTGTTAAGGTTTTAATAGTGAAAAATATTCGGGCGGGTGCGCCCGCATATTTTTTTATTATTGTCTGTGTTTTGTTAAATCGTTTGTGTTTTATGAATAAGGTAGTAGTGATGCAGAAGAATCATGAATGGGCAAAGCGCTTAGGTTGCAATGTATTTAAAAAAGAATATGGCCTAAAATATGCTTATCTCAGTGGCGCAATGTATCGAGGCATCGCATCCAAAGAGTTAGTGGTGGCTATGGCCAAGAGTGGGGTGATGGGTTTTCTTGGTGTTGGCGGTGTGCCCTTGAGCAAAGTTGGAATCGATATTGATTTTATCCAACAACAATTAAGCAACGATGAAAGCTTTGGCGTAAACCTACTCAATGATTTAGACGATCCCGCAGCAGAAATGCTCAGCATTGAGATGTATATAGCCCGGGGCGTCACTAATATTGAAGCGGCAGCCTTTATGCAGGTTACGCCAGCCTTGGTCTATTTTCGCTTGTGCGGCCTGCGGCGTGAGGGTAACAGGACGGTCTGTGGCCATCGCATTATCGCGAAAGTGTCACGCCCAGAGGTGGCGGCGGAGTATATGTTGCCAGCACCAAAAGAAATGGTAGAAGCTTTATTAAGGGATAATAAGGTCACGCCCGAGCAGGCTGAACTCGCTAAATATATTCCAATTAGCGACGATATTTGTGTCGAAGCGGATTCTGGAGGGCATACCGATCAAGGAGTTGCTTCTGTACTGTTACCAGCGGTGCAAAGCTTACGCGATGAGCTTATGGAAACGCATGGCTACGCCTCTCGTATTCGTGTTGGCTTAGCGGGCGGCATTGGTACACCCACTGCCGTCGCCGCGGCCTTTATGATGGATGCGGATTTCGTGGTCACAGGCTCGGTTAATCAATGCACGGTAGAAGCGGCTACCAGTGATGCCGTAAAGGATATGCTTCAGGGCATTAACGTGCAGGACACTGATTATGCCCCGGCGGGTGATATGTTCGAACTTGGAGCGAAGGTTCAGGTGTTAAAAAAAGGAGTGTTGTTCCCAGCGCGAGCGAATAAACTTTTGACCTTGTATCGGCAGTATTCTTCATTAGAGGACTTACCTAATGCCGTTCGTAAACAGCTCGAAGAAAAATTCTTTAAGCGGTCCTTTGATACACTGTGGGTTGAGGTTCGAGATTATTATTGTTCGACAGGGCGGAAAGCTGTAGTAGATAAGGCAGAGCGATTGCCAAAACAAAAAATGGCGATGATATTTAAATGGTATTTTTCTCACTCGGCCAAACTGGCTTTAGGGGGGGATGTTGAAAGCGCAGTGGACTTTCAAGTGCATACCGGGCCTGCATTGGGGGCATTTAATCAATGGGTGAAAGGGACGGAGCTTGAGGATTGGCGTAATAGGCATGTTGCTGGAATCGCGGAATTGTTAATGGTCGAGGCGGCATTATTAATGCAACGTAAATTTCATAAGTTGGACTCGCTAGCGACTTAGGGTGTGATTAATATTGGAACTCCATACCGTTAAATATCGCATGAGTCGTCTAGGGTTTCAATCGTAAGCGGTGTCTTCCGTTTCTTTGAGCCCTAGCCCTACCTCATAAACACCAAAATTGACAAACTATAAAACACAGCGCAAGCTTAAGGTTTCACCGCCTATAGGAGTTGCATGTGCCACATCGTATCGCGTTATTTTTGCTGCTGTTTTTTTGTACTATCTCTAGTCATGCACAGCGCCCGGCGCTAAGCGATGATGTGATCCCTGATGATCTAAAACCCTGGAAAGACTGGGTGCTGCACAATAATGAACATATAAAGTGCCCCTATTTATACGATGATGAGGTCACCACTTGCGTATGGGTAAGCGCTACAAACCTGCAAGCCGATGAGCAAAGCTTGCGCTTTAGTATGACGGTCGAGGCCTTTGCGCCAATTACGCTTAGTTTACCTGGTAACCATCGTTATTGGCCTACACAGGTTTATCGCCGCAGCAAGGGGGTAAAAACCGAAACGGCTGCGCTACCCGTAGCTGGCTCAAATTCCAAACCTGAGGTATTCCTCTCTGCTGGTAAGCATACTGTTACCGGCCTTATTCCTTGGGCGCGAATGCCAAGTAATCTTCCCCTGCCTGGCAATATAGGCCTGATTCAATTGTCGCTTAATGGTCAGCTTGTCGCCAACCCTGAGGTTGATAGAGCGGGGCAGCTTTGGCTGCGTAAGCACCAAATAAGCGAAACCACGAAAGTGCGCGACAGTGAGAAGCTGTATGTGTTCCGTCGTGTTCACGATGCTAACCCTGCCACGGTGCTTACCCGTGTGATACTGGAGGTGAGTGGCCAGCCACGGGAAATTCAGGCAGGGCAGTTTTTGTTGGATAACTTTGAACCCTTGCATTTAAAAAGCGAACTGCCTGCGCGCATCGAAAAAAATGGTGATTTACGTATTCAAGTTAAACCGGGGCGCTGGCAAATCGATATGTTAGCGAGGGTAAAAGGTGAGCTGAATGAGTTGAGCTACAACAAAAATAGTGAGCTGTGGCCTGCGCAGGAGTTCTGGAGTTTTGAGGCGGTGCGTGCGTTGCGGGCGGTGCAAATTGAGGGAGTCAGCAGTATTGACCCTAGCCAAACTTCACTGCCGCGCAGTTGGCACAATTTACCGGCATACCGAGTAACGCCAGAACAAACGATGGGCTTTAAGTTACTGTATCGCGGAGACCCATCGCCGGAGGCTGATGATTTGGCATTAGAGCGGCATATGTATCTCGATTTTGATGGCAGTGGTTTTACTATTAACGATCGAATTATTGGCCAGGTTAAGCAGAGTTGGCGTCTAGATAGTCATGCGGATTACGTACTAGGTAGTGCGCGTTTAAATAATCAACCACAATTAATTACGCGCTCAGCTGACGGGAATAGCCAGGGCTTGGAGCTGCGTGATCAACGTTTAGATGTGGAAGGTCTGAGCCGGTTTGGCCTAGGTTCATTACCCTATCACGTTGGCATGCAAGCCTCTGGTTGGCAGCAAAATTTTAATTCGGTATCTGCGCGCCTGCATTTACCGCCTGGTTGGAGTTTGTTGGCTAGCGCAGGTGTGGACCAAGTGGAGCGATCGTGGCTGTCGAGTTGGAATTTGTGGGATATTTTTTTGGTGCTAATTATTTGTGTAGCCTGCTTTAAAATATGCGGAATTTTACCTGGAATTTTGGCCTTGCTGACAATGGTACTGCTTTATCATCGTCCAGATGCGCCGGTATTTATCTGGCTCAGTTTGGTAGCATTGGTGGCTTTATTAAATGTGACAGATGGAAAGCTACATCGTTGGTTGCGTTACTATCAAATGCTGTCTTTTTTGGCCTTGGTGTTATTGTTTTTACCTTTCTCGATACAGCAAGTACGCGAGGCGATTCACCCGCAATTGGAGCATCCGTATTATTCCGTTGGCAGTGGCGGTGAGATGGAATCTAACAATGGGAGTTTTGAAACTGAGGTTAGGGCTCAAGCGGTAAGGTCTCGATCGCAGAAAGATACGCGTGCACGAGCTCCGCTAATGATGTCTGCTGATAGCGTTGAGGAGGTGGTAGTGACGGGTATTCGTCAATCTGTTTCAGAGGAAGACGATTATTTACAGGAGAAGGTCGCGTCTCGTCTTGTGCAGTCGCGCGAGCCTCCAGCACTACGGAAACAAAATTCGGCTAAAAGGGAATACGATCCTAATGCGATTATTCAAACCGGCCCAGGATTGCCGCAATGGGAGTGGAATTCTGTGCGTTTAAATTGGAGTGGCCCTGTGGCTGCAGATGAGCAATTGGATTTATATCTTGTGCCCCCTTGGTTAAACCGTATCGGTAATATATTGACGGTTATTTTAGGCTTGTTGTTCGCTGGGCTGTTAATTGTGCGCAGTGGTTTTGGTTCTTTACCGACTAACTCTAAGTTGGCGGCAATATTTTTAGGGCGGGGGTTTAAAAACCTAGCTTCTAAAAGTATGGTCTTGGGCTTAATCGTGCCTGTGGGCATGGCCTTAGGGTTTGGCTATACAGATCAGGCACAGGCTACTGTGGTGATTGATAATGAGATTCTGGAAGAACTTGAGGAGCGTTTAACTGCGCCGCCAATTTGCTTGCCTGACTGCGCGACTATAGAGCAGGTTAATTTGATTGCTGAGCCAGACAAGTTAAATATTAATATCAGTTTTGATGTGCAAGATGACATTGCTGTTGGCTTGCCTGCGTGGCATATGCGCTGGCTACCAGATACTGTGACGCAAAATGGTCGAACGGCAACAATTAAGCTTGGTCGTGGCGGGCAGCTGTTTATTCAATTATCCCGTGGTCGGCATCAGATTCGAATGCAAGGTAGGTTGCATAAAGAATTAATTGAGCTTGATTTTGGTATGCCAGTGCATAATTTCACGTCTTCTGTTGACGGATGGGACTTAACGGGTGTGCAAAAAGGCGGGGCGGGTGACGGTCAGGTTAAAACAAAAACCTTGCAATTACGTCGCACGCAAGCGCTTAGGGATGATGCGAGTAATACGCTTAGCGCTGACCCGATTACGCCTTTTGTGCAGCTTAGCCGCCAAATTAATTTGGGTTTGGAGTGGCGTGTTAGCACCACGGTTTACCGTGTTGCACCGGCGCGTGGGGCGTTTACGCTAAAAATACCCTTGTTGAAAGGGGAGTCTCCAATTTCGGAGTTGGAGCAAGACAAGGGGGAGGTAACGGTGGTATTTGCGCCGGATCAACAAATCTTGCGTTGGGACTCAGTGTTAGATAAGCAGGATGCGATTGAATTGGTGGCGGCCTTGCAGTTTAATTGGTCTGAGCATTGGCGGGTACAAGCCTCGACAGTGTGGCATTTGGATCTTGAGGGTATTGCGCCGATTAAATCCGATGGCGCTTTGCATTCGCCACGGTGGCAGCCTTGGCCAGGGGAGCGGGTGACGATTGCGGTATCACGGCCGGAGGCGGTGAACGGTGAGAGTTTAACCATTGATTCCGTAAAGCTACAGCACACCTTGGGTTTGCGCAGTAATTCGAGTGAGATGCAATTTAAAATCCGTAGTAGTCAGGGGCAGGATTTCCCCCTGCGTTTGCCAGAAAATGCCGTGTTCGAGAGTTTGCATATTGACGGCCGTGCGCAGTCGGTGAGCCATAGCGATAATTTAATTAAAATCCCTGTGCATCCTGGCGAGCAAACGATTCAGGTTAATTGGCGCAATGCGGAAGGCATTACCTGGTTTGCGTCGTTGCCAAGCATTGATTTAGCGCGACCGAGTAGTAATGTGCGTTTGGCTATTGAGTTGCCACGTAACCGCTGGCCTTTATTTGTTGGCGGTCCAGCCTTGGGGCCTGCGGTATTAATCTGGGGCTATGTTTTGGTGATGCTGGTGATGGCGTTCTTTTTAGGTAAAAGTGAATTAACGCCATTGCGCTTTCATCATTGGGTGTTGTTAAGCCTTGGCGTATTTACAGCGAATGTAGCGATTGTCATTGGGATCGTTATAGGCTTCTTTTTGGTAGGTTTACGTGGGCGGCTAAAAATAGCATTAAAGCTCCGGCAGTTTAAATTGATGCAGGTGTTGTTGCTAATGTTTAGCGGGCTTACCTTGTTACTGTTGTTGAGTAATATTCCGGCTGGGCTGTTATCTAGTCCGGATATGCATATTGTGGGCAACGCGTCTAATGGGCAGTATTTAAATTGGTATCAAGACCGTAGCGAGGCGCAATTACCCTCGGCATGGGTGGTGTCTTTGCCTATGTATGTTTATCGTTTAGCGATGTTGGCGTGGTCTTTGTGGCTGGCATTTGCCTTGATGAGCTGGTTGAAGTGGGGCTGGCAGCAGTTGAATGTGGGTGGTTTTTGGCGGGAGTATGCGTTTGTGAAAGTTGAGCTTAAGGTTGGTGATGACGGTGCTGAGGCTGATGATGGTAAAGGTAAGGATGGCGATAAGTCTGCAAGCTGATAGGGTTTGTGTGCACTCGTCACTGTTAAAACCCCAGGCTACTCATCTATAACCCCTGGGGGTTAAGGCAGGCTGCGCCGTATATTAGCTTTCGCTTAATTAGTTATTTTGATTAATTTGTTATGTAAATTTATAGAGCATGTAAATGACCTTCCCCTTGGGCTGGCAGTTCTGATTGGTTGAGTATAATCATTCTGGATTAGTCACATGCTCTGAAGTGACGCTTCGCTTGTGTTTCGTTTCGGGGGAGGGACGTGCTGATTGATGCGCCTAATAGCTATAAAGAGCTCATTAGCTGCACTATTGCTAGTCATTCGGCGTGTGAAGTAAGTTTGTCGTTTGTTGTTGCTTATTTATAGAGTACAATATTTTTTGTTGAGGTGTGTAGCTATTGGGTGATGGTCGGTCTGTCGCTAATCATTATACCGTCAAGTCTGGTTCCCTCGTTTCTTTAGTTTTTAAATAGTGCTTGTCAGTTACTGCATGGATCTGAAAAGTGGCGGGCACAGAATTATTGAGTATGCTCTGAGCCTGTCGTTGTGAGCTGGTGAAAGTATGAGTAACCGCGATAAAAGGGGTTCTTTGGCCGCAAGGGGGTTAAACGTTTCGCTTTCGGGTGGAAATTTATACTGCGGGAGATTCAAGTATTCACCAAATTTGGGGTTAATGTCTCTAATAGTGGAGTGCCACGTGCTACATACTGGAAGTGTTGAGTTGTCTGACAAGTTGTCTGATAAGTGTCTGCTAATTACAAATAGTGGTCACATTGTATTAGAATAGAATGAAACTGAAGTTGTTGGGTGTTTCGAAGTTTAGCGTTAAAGCCGGTTCGAAATCGAGATGTTTTTTATTCCGCGTGTCCGGACTTGGGACGATTTTTGTTCTGATTGTTCGAAATCGGGACGTACTTTATTTCAGTAGTAAAAAGTAGGCGGGTTAATTGAATTTGATGGTACTCTCTCTGCCATAAGGTTCGAGCGGGCGTGTTGCAGGAGGTTTGCTAGTGAAGCTAGCATCAAGTTCACTGCGGTTAAAATAAACTCAGTATCAAAGAAGTAGGGCTAAATGAATCAATATCTTGAGATGTTTAAAACTGACGGCTATTTCGTGATTAAAGACGCGATCACTCCTGAGCAAGCGGCCCGCTTCCGTGAGTTAAGTGATAACTATTTCGACAATTACCCAGTTAACCCGTTTATGGGTGGCCTAACTGTACCGGGGTGGGCGGGAGCGATATCGGAATTGGAAGAGTTAAATACCTTCCATAAAGACGCCTCTATGTTGGACGTAGCGGGAGCTGCGTTGGGCTGTGATGATTTTATCTACACCGACCACAGCGATCTGCACAGAGATATCGTTACCCTATGGCACCGCGACCATTTTGATTATGGTTTGGGGGCTCCAGGCTCTGAGCCGTTTCAGGGTTTTAATGAAGACGGTTTTTGGGGGGATCGAGATCAGTTGGTTGCCCCGGCTTTGGAAGACGAGCAATACCCCGATGGCTTTTGGAGTGATGAGCATAACGTCGTTAAAATGTGTTTCTTATTGCAGGATCATAAAGATAACGACCTAGGTTTGTGGATGATGGCGGGCTCACACAAGCCTGGTGTTCGTGGTGAAGAGCGATGTTTACGAAGTTCACCGACTGATTTGATTGTGTTTGATCATCGTATTATGCATCGCGGTCAGGTGCAGGCTCGCCAATATCATCAGTCGTATCCGCAGGGACGTGTCTTGTTGGCTTGGGGGTATGGCGCCGACAATCAGTATACCCGACAGTTTATGGCGGGCTGCAATGAGCGTCAGGAGTTCTATCGGCAGAGAACGCGGCTGGCAAACGTTAAATAGTTTGTCAGTTACAGCGAGGATGTGAGAAGTGGCAAGCACTGAGTCAAGGAGCGGGAGAGGCTCGGTAGGTGGTGCCGGATCCAAGAGGTAAGTGCGCCGTAACTTTTTTGTTGACTGCGTTCACAAGTGTAGTTTGAATGTGTTTTTTCTCCCAATTATTTATGGTAAATTTCACAGAGTGTTTAAATTGCAAGCGCTACCCTGGTTGATAATTTAGAGTGCGTTCAGTTTGTGCGGTTTCGTGATTTGACGCTTCCGAAAAGTCCAGTTGTTTGTAAAATTATTCCAAATTAATAATATGTTTGACACGTCCTTTTCTTTTTTGGGGGGGCGTATGTTGGTATCTGGTTGAATTCTGATCGCTGGCGATCTTTCCCGCACAATAATGATATAGCAGTATATCGTTATTGTGCGTTTTGCTCATTAATCACCGCTTATATATCAGGATGTATTCTATTGCTTCTTGTTAGGCGACAGCTTGGTAGGTTTCAGGTTGAAGATTAAGTGATCGCAAGTGTTGCGAGCGAATAGTTCTTTTATGTTGATGCGAAAACTATCTTGAAAAACGGCGTGTTTGACCATAGGCTTCAGTGTCAACTTTTTAATAATTTCCATAATCTGTAAGTCAAAAGAGGGATCGTAAAGTGGCAATAGTCCAAGTGGGGGATCGCAAGATGCCGATTAATGTTGCTGATAAGTTATCGAGCCTCGCTAATAATGAAGTGTATTTATTACTAGTTGCTGGAAGTATTAAGCTGTCTGATAAAAATCAATCACTGACCAGTGATGACCGCTTGGTGTTAAAAGAAAATAAGAGCGAAATTGTCGAGTTTTTTGAAACTATGGGCTTGAAATCCAGTGCGCAACTGGGACACCTTTCGTTTCAACAGAAGCGCCTTTGGTTAATCAATAGCATTGAATCAGGCAGCTCCAATTACAATAATGTTGGCGTTTATAAGCTTGTAGGGAATCTCGATAGAAATATATTGGAGCAAACCTTTCGCTGCATTATTGAGCGCCATTCAATTTTAAGGACTTGTTACTTTGAAGAAGATGGCATTCCTTACCAATATGTGAAAGATCTTGGTGGCCAGAATGTCGTTGAATTTGTCGATCTGTCCGACAAAAATAATACCGGTAGTATAGATGATGCTGCCGATGAGTGTAATCAATATACCCGTGAACGAGCCGCCCATTCCTTTGATTTAACACACGATCTTCCGATTAAAATAGACCTCCTTGCCCTCGGGAAAAACGAACATTTGTTAATAATTGTGATGCATCATATTGCATCGGACGGGTGGTCATCAGAAATTATCGTCAAGGAACTCAACTCTTTATATAACACACTATTGGTTGATGAGAGTACTACACTCGAAGTGCTTCCAGTGCAATACCTAGATTATGCGCAATGGCAACATGTAGGCACAGGTCAAGTTGAAAATGACAAGAATAGCGACGCTAATGATGGCGGGCTATTAAGCTATTGGTTGGAGCGATTAAAAGGGGCGCCTCATCTGCACCAGCTTCAGCTAGATTACACTCGACCCACCCATCAATCGTATGCTTCCGGTCGTCATGACGTAGGGGTTTCTCCTGCACTCACTGAAAAAATTAAGCGCTATGCCTTGGCACAAGGGGCTTCGCCTTTTATGGTTTTGTACAGCGCTTTTTCAATTCTGTTAGCCCGCTACAGTGGCCAGCAGGATATTGTTATTGGGACGCCCGTTGCGAACAGGGAGCGTCCAGAGCTAGCTGGATTAATTGGCTTTTTTGCCAATACACTGGTCTTGAGATCCGATTTATCTTCAGATCTCAGCTTTAAAGAATTCTTAACTGCCAATACGCCTGCTCTTCTTAATGATTTTGATCATCAAGCCATGCCTTTTGAGCAGTTGGTGGATGCCGTAAATCCCGAGCGTAGCCTGTCTTACAATCCGCTTATTCAAATCTCTTTCGCATTGAAAAACTATGATGGTGTTCAGCTGGTTTTAAATGGCCTTAACGAGTGTGAACCTGTAGAGCTAGATACGGGAGTGCAGTTTGATCTAACCTTAAATTTGATGGAAGGAAAAAAGGGACTGTCGTTAAACTGGGAATACAGTAGCGATATTTTTAAAGCGTCAACCATTGAGCAGATGGCCACACATTTTGACTTGCTACTTAATTCTTTACTTCTATCACCCGATGAGAATGTCTTTAAAATAGAGATGCTGAGCGAGCAAGACCGGCATCAGCTTTTAGTGCAGTGGAACGATACCACCGTCGATTACCCTCAAGACCTGTGCATCCATCAGTTGTTTGAAGCTCAGGCAGAAAGTAAGCCAAACGCCGTCGCGGTCGTGTTTGAAAATCAGACACTCACCTACGGTGAACTGAATGAAAAAGCGAATCAGCTGGCACACTACTTAATTAACGAAAAACAAGTTAAGCCAGATGCTTTAGTGGGTATTTGTATTGAGCGCTCGTTAGAAATGGTCATTGCGATACAGGCGATTTTAAAAGCGGGCGGTGCCTATGTTCCGCTGGACCCTGAGTACCCGAAAGCACGATTAGAATACATGCTCGAAGACGCAAACCTTAATACCGTGTTGACGCAGACTCACTTACTTAAGTCAACGCCGATTAGTGACACACTAGCCGTGTGCTTGGATAGCGAGGCCTTACAGCAACAGTTACAGCAGCAAGCGACACACAACCCAAGCGCAGAACAGATGGGCTTGAACTCAAATAACCTCGCTTATGTTATTTATACCTCGGGCTCTACGGGTAACCCTAAAGGCGTCATGGTTGAGCATCAGGCCTTGGTTAATCGCGTCGATTGGATGAACCGTGAATATGGCGCGACACCCGAAGACCGTATTTTACAAAAAACACCCTTTAGTTTTGATGTGTCGGTGTGGGAATTTATGTGGCCCTTATCGGTAGGTGCAGGCATTGTGCTAGCTAAGCCACAAGGCCACAAAGATCCGACGTATTTATCTGAGCTAATTCAGTCGCAAGCAGTTACCAAGTTACACTTTGTGCCATCTATGTTAACAAATATGTTATCGCTGGGTGATTTGTCACAATGCTCGTCTCTACGTCAAGTTTTTTGTAGCGGTGAAGAGCTGGCTTTGCATTCTGTGAATATTTTCCAAGCTACTTGCCCTTGGGTAGAGCTTCATAATTTATATGGCCCTACGGAAGCGGCTATTGATGTGAGTTACTGGAATTGTAGCCAAATAAATGCCGACCTTGGTAGTGTGCCCATCGGCCGTCCGATCAATAATATTCAGTTACATGTACTTAATTCACAGCTCATGCCCGTACCGCCAAATGTCGCGGGCGAGCTTCACATCGGTGGTGTCGGCCTTGCTAGAGGCTATTTAAACCGCACAGATCTTACCGACGAAAAATTTATTTCGAATCCATTTTACGACAAAACCAATCCAGCCAGCAGTGAGCGCTTGTATAAAACTGGCGATTTAGCGCGATGGATACCCGAGCCGCAAGGTCGCCCTGGGAATTTAGAATTTCTAGGACGTATTGATCATCAAGTAAAAATACGGGGTTTCCGTATTGAATTGGGTGAAATTGAAAACACACTCATAGCGTATTCCGATGTTAGTGATGCGGTTGTGGTTGCTAAAGTGCTGAGGGCTAGCTCTGATAAACAATTGGTCGCGTATGTAGCGACGGATGCTGTTGATCTACACGCTAGCGCGGAACAGGCTGTCACGACAGAGCAGGATTTTATTGAGAGACTTCGTCAGCGCTTAAATCAGAGCTTGCCTGATTATATGGTTCCGTCCGTGTTTGTATTGTTGGACGCTTTACCATTAACGCCTAATGGTAAAGTCGATCGTAAAGCTTTGCCTGAAGCGGATGTTTCAGCACAGCAAAATGTTTATGTGGCACCGACCACAGACACAGAGAAAGTACTGTGTGAGTTGTGGCAGGAGGTATTAGGTGTTGAGCAGGTTGGCGTTACAGATAACTTCTTTCACCTAGGTGGCCATTCTCTGCTGGTAATGCAGGTTATTTCACGCTTGCAACAACAAGGTTTATCAATGTCTGCGCGTCAGCTGTTTAGTCAGCCGCGCTTAATCGATCTTGCGGAAGCTATGGATAATGCCGAGGCGTCATCGACCCCAGTATTTACAGCTCCGGCTAATTTAATTCCAGAAGGCTGTGAAAAAATCACGCCTGAAATGCTACCACTGGCGAGCCTTAGTGACGATGATATTACGTGCATTGTAGAGCGTATCCCCGGTGGTGTTGGCAATGTGCAAGACATCTACCCCTTAGCACCCTTACAGGAAGGGATTCTGTTTCATCACATGATGAGTGCACAGAATGACCCTTATGTTATGCCAGCATTGTTTGCCATTGATGGCCTACAAGCCGTGACGGATTTTATTGCCGCCTTGCAGTTTAGTGTCGATCGTCACGACGTGTTGCGTACCGTTGTACTTTGGGAAGATTTACCGACACCAGTGCAGGTAGTATGCCGTCAAGCAAGTTTGCCAGTGACTTGGTTGACTTTGGATGAAAATCAAGACGTAGAAACTCAGATGCGTGCACGTTTTGCGTCTGATTTGCAGCGGATGGATTTAGGGCAGGCGCCTTTATTTCAATTACAGATTGCCGCTGATCCTCACTCAGCGCGGCACTTTGTTTTACTTCAATATCATCACATTATTTTTGATCATGTCGGTTTGGAAATAATTCAAAAAGAGATGGCGATTTACCAAGCCGGGAAAGCCGAGAGTTTACCTGCACCGGTGCCGTACCGTGAATTTGTCGCCCATGTGCAGCATCAAGCTGAGCAGCATGATGCGCAAGCGTTCTTTACGCAAATGCTTAGCGAAGTAGAAGAGCCAACAGCACCGTTTAACGTGTTAGACGTTACCGGTGACGGTAGTCGTACTGTGGAGCTTAAAGCGGCCGTGCCTAGTGCACTTGCCACACAAATTCGTGCCGTGGCAAAGCGCTCGATGATAAGTCCTGCGGTGCTGTTTCATGCCGCGTGGGCAATGTTGGTGTCGGCGTGTAGTGGTCGTGATGATGTGGTTTTTGGCACGGTATTGTCGGGCCGTTTACAAGGAACCGTCGGTGCCGAGCACATGCTTGGGGTATTTATTAATACCTTGCCATTGCGAGTGACATTGCGTGATGTCAATGCAAGAGACTTAGTCGATCAAGTGCAGTCATCCCTGCGAGAATTATTACCTTACGAGCAAGCGTCTTTAGCTTTGGCGCAGCGTTGTAGTAGCGTGTCTGGGGACGCGCCCTTGTTTACGGCGATGTTGAATTATCGTCATTCGGCTGTAGAGGACACCACCGAGGTAAGTGCAGAACCTATGTTTGAGCTCATCACCGGGCAAGAGCGTACTAACTATCCGTTTATTTTATCGGTTGATGATTTGGGTGAAGGCTTTGCACTAGAGGTGCAAGTGGATCGTGACATCAATGCAGAACTGGTTGTCGGATACATGCAAACAGCGGTGGCTAAATTGTTGGAAGCCCTAGCTTCCTCATCCCCTCTAGCCGTAAGTCAGTTGTCGGTTTTACCGGAAGCTGATCGGCATCAACTCTTGGCGCAATGGAACGATACGGCAGTTGATTACCCGCAGGATAAATGCATCCATCACTTGTTTGAAGCGCAAGTAGAAAATAACCCAAATGCCGTTGCGCTTGTTTTTGAAAACCAGCAGCTCACCTACGGCGAACTGAACGAAAAAGCGAATCAGCTAGCGCATTACTTATTAAAAGAAAAACACATTAAGCCAGATGCCTTAGTGGGTATTTGTATTGAACGCTCGTTGGAAATGGTCATTGCAATACAGGCAGTTTTAAAAGCCGGTGGTGCCTACGTCCCCTTAGATCCTGAGTACCCGCGAGCACGCTTAGAGTACATGCTGGAAGACGCAAACCTTAGTACTGTGCTTACGCAAGCGCACCTGCTTAAGTCAACGCCGATCAGTGATGACTTAGCGCTGTGTTTGGATGATGAGGTGTTACAGCAACAGTTACAGCAGTATTCGGCACACAACCCAAGCGCAGCACAAATGGGCTTGAACTCAAATAACCTCGCTTATGTTATTTATACCTCGGGCTCTACGGGCAACCCTAAAGGCGTCATGGTTGAGCATCAGGCATTGGTTAATCGTGTTGATTGGATGCACCGTGAATATGGTGCGACATCTGAGGATCGTATTTTACAAAAAACGCCCTTTAGTTTTGATGTGTCGGTGTGGGAATTTATGTGGCCCTTGGCTGTGGGTGCAGGTATTGTATTAGCCAAGCCACAAGGTCATAAAGATCCAGAATATTTATCTGAGTTAATTCAGTCGCAAGCAATTACCAAATTACACTTTGTACCATCCATGTTGACGAGCATGTTATCACTGGGTGACTTGTCGCAATGTTCGTCTTTACGCCAAGTMTTTTGTAGTGGTGAAGAGTTGGCTTTGCATACGGTTAACATGTTTCAAGCCGTTTGTCCCTGGGCTGAACTGCATAATTTATATGGCCCTACGGAAGCGGCTATTGATGTAAGTTATTGGAATTGTAATCAAATCAATGCTGATCTTGGCAGCGTCCCCATCGGTCGCCCAATTAATAATATTCAGCTGCATGTGCTTAATTCACAGCTCATGCCCGTACCGCCTAATGTCGTGGGCGAGCTTCACATTGGTGGTGTTGGCCTTGCGCGCGGGTATTTAAATCGCTCAGACCTCACCGATGAAAAATTTATTGCTAACCCGTTTTACGATAAAACCAATCCCGCCAGCAGCGAGCGCTTGTATAAAACAGGCGATTTAGCGCGATGGTTGCCGGAGCCGGAAGGTCGTCCCGGAAATTTAGAATTCTTAGGGCGTATTGATCATCAAGTAAAAATACGTGGTTTCCGTATTGAATTGGGTGAAATTGAAAACACGCTTATTACTTATAGCGATGTTAACGATGTTGTCGTGGTCGCTAAAGAATTGGCGGCTAGCGGTGATAAATCTTTAGTCGCTTATGTCGCGACAAACACGATAGCCTTGCAAGGTGAAGCACGGTATGAATTAATTGAGAATTTACGCAACCATATGAGCCAGGCTCTGCCTGATCATATGGTGCCGTCTGCATTTGTATTATTAGAAAAACTACCCTTAACCCCGAATGGTAAAGTGGATCGTAAAGCTTTACCTGAGCCAGACGCTTCTGGCCAACAAAAAACCTATGTTGCACCGAGTACCGATACGGAAAAAGTGTTGTGTGAATTGTGGCAGGACGTATTAGGTCTTGAGCAAGTTGGTATTAGTGATAACTTCTTTCATTTGGGTGGGCACTCCCTGCTGGTGATGCAGGTTATTTCGCGCTTGCAGAAACAAGGCCTGTCAATGGCTGCGCGACAGCTGTTTAGCCTGCCACGTTTAAGTGATCTAGCGGAAGCTTTGGATAATAGCGAAGCGTCGTTAGTCCCTGTATTTACAGCCCCTGCTAATTTAATTCCAGAAGGCTGTGAAAAAATAACACCTGAAATGCTGCCGCTGGTAAGTCTTGGTGAAGACGATATTACACGTATCGTAGCGCAGATCCCCGGTGGTGTTGGCAATGTGCAAGATATGTATCCGCTGGCGCCTTTGCAGGAAGGGATTCTGTTCCATCATATGATGAGTGTACAGAGCGACCCGTATGTCATGCCAGCATTGTTTGCAATTAATGGCTTGCAAGCTGTGACGGATTTTATTGCTGCCTTGCAATTTATTATCGATCGCCATGACGTGTTGCGTAGCGTCATACTTTGGGACGATTTACCGACACCGCTACAAGTGGTGTGTCGTCAAGCGAGCTTGCCGGTGACTTGGTTAACTTTTGACGAAGACCAAGACATAGAAACTCAGATGCGCGCACGTTTTGCACCTGAGTGGCAACGGATGGATCTAGGGCAAGCGCCTTTGTTACAATTGCAAATTGCCGCTGAGCCTAACTCCGATCGGCACTTTCTTTTATTCCAATATCATCACATTATTTTTGACCATGTAGGCTTGGAAATAATCCAAAAAGAGTTGGAAATATTCGAAGCCGGGCAGGCCGAGCGCTTACCCGCACCAGTGCCGTACCGTGAATTTGTGGCCCACGTACAACATCAAGCCGAGCAGCATGATGTACAAGGGTTCTTTACCAAAATGCTTAGCGACGTGGAAGAGCCAACAGCACCATTTAACGTGTTAGACGTTACCGGTGACGGTAGTCGTACAGTGGAGCTTAAAGCGGATATTCCTAGTGAGCTAGCCACACAGCTTCGCGCTGTGGCAAAGAGCGCGATGATAAGTCCTGCGGTGTTGTTTCATGCCGCGTGGGCGATGTTGGTATCGGCCTGTAGCGGCCGTGACGATGTGGTTTTTGGTACGGTCTTATCCGGTCGTTTGCAAGGAACCGTTGGTGCTGAGCACATGCTAGGTGTATTTATTAATACACTGCCGCTGCGAGTCAAGTTACGCGACGTCAATGCAAGGGCGCTTATCGATCAAGTGCAAACATCCCTACGAGAGTTATTACCTTACGAGCAAGCGTCCTTAGCTTTGGCGCAGAGTTGTAGTAGCGTGCCTGGGGATGCGCCCTTGTTTACGGCGATGCTAAATTACCGTCATTCGGCGGTAGAAGACGCCACTGTGGGGCAAGCTTCGGATGAGGCAAACGCAAAGCCTAATTTTGAGCTCATCAGTGGGCAAGAGCGTACTAATTACCCCTTTATTCTATCGGTTGATGATCTAGGCGAAGGTTTTGGGCTAGAGGTGCAAGTGGATTGTGACATCAGCGCAGAGCGCGTTGTCGCTTACATGCAAACAGCGGTAGCTACATTGGTGGAAGCGCTGGCATCCGCGTCTCCTCACTCGGTAAACACCTTGTCGGTTTTACCTAAGACTGAGCGGCAGCAACTCTTAGCCCAATGGAACGATACAACAGTCGATTATCCACAAGATAAATGCATCCATCAGTTGTTTGAAGCACAAGTAGAAAACAACCCAAATGCCGTTGCGCTTATTTTTGAAAACCAGCAGCTCACCTACGGCGAGTTGAACGAAAAAGCAAATCAGCTTGCGCATTATTTAATTGATAATAAACAGGTCAAGTCAGATACCTTAGTGGGTATTTGTATTGAACGTTCATTAGAAATGGTAATTGCGATACAGGCGATTCTAAAAGCCGGCGGTGCTTATGTTCCTCTGGATCCAGAATACCCAGAAGCACGCTTAAAATACATGCTGGAAGATGCAAACCTTAGCACCGTATTGACGCAAACTCACCTGCTTAAGTCAATGCCGCTTAGTGATGACTTAGTCCTGTGTTTGGATGATGAGGCCCTACAGCAACAGTTACAGCAGCAAGCGACACACAACCCAAGTTCGGAGCAAATAGACTTAGGCTCAAATCAGTTAGCTTATGTAATCTATACCTCGGGCTCTACGGGCAAGCCTAAAGGCGTTATGGTCGAGCATCAGGCTTTGGTCAATCGTGTTGATTGGATGCACCGTGAATATGGCGCGACATCTGAGGATCGTATTTTACAAAAAACACCCTTTAGTTTTGATGTGTCGGTGTGGGAATTCATGTGGCCCTTGGCTGTAGGTGCAGGTATTGTATTAGCCAAGCCACAAGGTCATAAAGATCCAGAATATTTATCTGAGTTAATTCAGTCGCAAAAAATTACCAAGTTACACTTTGTGCCATCCATGTTAACGAGCATGTTATCACTGGGTGACTTGTCGCAATGTTCGTCTTTACGCCAAGTCTTTTGTAGTGGTGAAGAGTTGGCTTTGCATACGGTTAACATGTTTCAAGCCGTTTGTCCCTGGGCTGAACTTCATAATTTATATGGCCCTACGGAAGCGGCTATTGATGTAAGTTATTGGAATTGTAATCAAATCAATGCTGATCTTGGCAGCGTCCCCATCGGTCGCCCGATTAATAATATTCAGCTACATGTGCTTAATTCACAACTAATGCCTGTGCCTCTTAATGTCGTGGGCGAGCTTCACATTGGTGGCGTCGGTCTTGCGAGAGGTTATTTAAACCGTGCAGACCTTAGCGATGAAAAGTTTATTGCTAATCCTTTTTATGACAAAACTAATCCCGCCAGCAGTGAGCGCTTATATAAAACCGGCGATTTAGCGCGATGGTTGCCCGAGCCTGAAGGTCGTCCTGGTAATTTGGAATTCTTAGGACGTATTGATCACCAAGTAAAAATCCGTGGCTTCCGTATTGAATTGGGTGAAATTGAAAACACACTGATTACTTATGCCGATGTCAATGATGTAGTTGTGGTCGCTAAAGAATTAGCGGCTAGCGGTGGTGATAAATCTTTAGTCGCTTATGTCGTGACAAGCGCGATAGCCTTACAAGGTGAAGCGCGGTATGAATTAATTGAAAATTTACGCAAGCATATGGGCCAGGCCTTGCCTGATCATATGGTGCCGTCAGCGTTTGTATTGTTAGACAAATTACCGTTAACGCCTAATGGTAAAGTAGATCGTAAAGCCTTACCTGAGCCAGACGCGTCTGGGCAGCAAGCCACTTATGTGGCCCCCAGCACCGAAACGGAAAAAGTGCTGTGTCAGGTATGGCAGGACGTATTAGGTCTTGAGCAAGTTGGTATTACCGATAACTTCTTTCATTTGGGCGGTCATTCTCTGTTGGTGATGCAAGTCATTTCGCGCTTGCAGCAACAAGAGCTGTCAATGACCGCGCGCCAGCTGTTTAGTCTGCCGATTTTAAGCGATCTAGCGGAAGCCTTGGATAATAGCGAAGCGTCGTTAGTCCCTGTATTTACAGCCCCTGCTAATTTAATTCCAGAAGGGTGTGAAAAAATCACGCCTGAAATGCTGCCGCTGGTGAGCCTTGCGGAAGAAGATATTGCACGCATCGTCGAGCGTATTCCTGGTGGTGCAGGCAATGTGCAAGATATCTATCCGCTGGCGCCCCTGCAGGAAGGGATTTTGTTTCATCATATGATGAGCGTACAGGGCGACCCTTATGTACTGCCTTCGTTGTTCGCAATCGATGGATCGCAAGCCCTTACGGATTTTATTGCTGGCTTGCAATTTATTATGGATCGCCACGACGTGTTGCGCACAGCGATATTTTGGGATGATTTACCGGCACCCGTGCAAGTGGTGTGTCGCCAAGCGAGCTTACGGGTTATTTGGTTAACACTGAATGAAGACCAAGGTATAAATACAGACCAAGACATTAATGCCGACAAAGACATTGAAGCTCAGATGCGTGCACGTTGTGCGCCTGAGTGGCAGCGGATGGATTTAGGGCAAGCCCCTTTATTGCAATTGCAGATTGCCGCAGACCCTGACTCACAACGGCACTTTGTTTTGCTTCAATATCACCACATTATTTCTGATCATGTGGGCTTGGAAATAATCCAAAAAGAAATGGAGATATACGAGGCGGGGCATGCCGATCGCTTGCCTGCACCTGTGCCGTATCGTGAATTTATCGCCCATGTACAGCATCAAGCCCTAGAGCATGATGCTGAAGTTTTCTTTACGAAAATGCTTAGCGAAGTAGAAGAGCCAACCGCACCATTTAACGTGTTAGACGTTGCTGGTGATGGTAGTCGCACGGTAGAACTTAAAGCCGCTATTCCTAGTGAATTAGCGACACAAATTCGCGCCGTGGCTAAGACCGCGATGATAAGTCCAGCGGTGCTGTTTCATGCGGCTTGGGCGATGTTAGTATCGGCCTGTAGCGGTCGTGATGATGTGGTCTTTGGCACGGTGTTGTCAGGTCGCTTGCAAGGAACCGTTGGTGCTGAGCACATGCTTGGGGTATTTATTAATACCCTGCCATTAAGAGTGACATTACGTGATGTCAATGCAAGCGAGTTCATCGATCAAGTACAGGCGTCTCTGCGAGAGTTATTATCTTACGAGCACGCCTCCTTAGCTTTGGCACAGAATTGTAGTGGCGTGTCGGGGGATGCCCCGTTGTTTACGGCGATGTTGAATTATCGTCATTCGGCGGAAGAGGAAGCCAGTGACGGAAGTGCAGAGCCTAATTTTGAGTTCATCACCGGGCAAGAGCGTACTAACTATCCGTTTATGTTATCGGTTGATGATCTGGGTGAAGGCTTTGATCTGGAAGTGCAAGTGGATCGTGTCATCAATGCAGAGCGCGTTGTCGCTTATATGCAAACAGCGGTCGCCAAATTGGTGGAGGCACTGGCGTCCTCGTCGCCTCACGCGGTAAATACCTTGTCGATTCTACCGGATGCTGATCGTCATCAGCTCTTGGTGGAGTGGAATGATACAGCTGTCGATTATCCGAGGGATAAGTGCATTCATCAGTTGTTTGAAGCACAGGTAGAAAATAACCCAAATGCCGTTGCACTTGTTTTCGAAAACCAGCAACTCACCTACGCTGAGCTGAATAAAAAAGCGAATCAATTAGCACACTATTTAATTAGTGAACAACACGTTACGTCAGATGCCTTGGTGGGTATTTGTGTTGAGCGTTCGGTAGAAATGGTGATAGGGATATTAGCTATTTTAAAAGCAGGTGGAGCCTATGTCCCTCTGGATCCCGAGTACCCAGCAGCGCGATTAGAGTACATGCTGGAAGATGCCAAACTCACCACCGTGCTCACCCAAAATCACCTGCGTGGGGTGACACCGGTAAGTGATGCGCAAGCCTTGTATTTGGATGATGAAACGCTGCAACAACAATTGCAGCAGCAATCGACAGAAAACCCAAGGGCGGAACAATTAGGCTTAACGTCAAGTGATTTAGCTTATGTGATTTATACCTCCGGCTCTACGGGGAACCCTAAAGGGGTAATGGTTGAGCAAAGTAATGTCGTTAACTTCTTAATAGCAATGTCTCATAGACCTGGTATTGCGGAAAAAGATTGCTTATTAGCGTTAACATCGATCTCCTTTGATATACATGGTCTTGAATTATTTTTACCTTTGATCGTTGGTGCAAAATTAGTTGTGGCTTCTAAAGCGGCGACACGTGATACGATATTATTGCTAGATTTAATGGTTCAACACGATATTACGATTATGCAAGCAACACCTTCTACTTGGAGGATGTTGACTGACACGAATTGGCGACAACGATCACCTCTTAAGGTGTTGTGTGGTGGCGAGGCATTAAGTTTACCTTTAGCAAGCAGCATACTTAAGCAACCCTTGGTTGAACTATGGAACATGTATGGTCCGACCGAAACAACGATTTGGTCCTGTGTAAAACAGGTATTACCCAATGACATACGTGTTCTAATGGGTACCCCCATTGGGAACACACAAGTTTATGTCACGTCCGAAACCCTAACGCCGGTTCCCGTTGGCGTGGCGGGTGAGTTGTTGATAGGGGGTGCTGGGGTAACACGTGGTTATCGAAACCAACCCGGTTTAACCGATGACGCGTTTGTTCCCAACCCCTTCTACGATAAACATAGCCCTGCGAGCAGTGCACTGCTCTATAAAACGGGTGACTTAGTGCGTTGGGTAGCGGACACGGAAAGTAGTCCAAGAAATTTAGAATTTTTAGGGCGTATTGATCACCAAGTAAAAATCCGTGGTTTTCGTATTGAATTGGGTGAAATTGAAAATACACTAATTGCCTATACCGATGTCAATGATGCGGTTGTCGTCGCTAAAGAGTTGGCGGCCACGTCGGATAAACAATTGGTCGCGTATGTGGTGACTGATGCCGTTGATGTACAAGATAAAGGTGAGCTGGCTATAACAGCGCAGCATGATGTTATTGAACGCCTTCGCCAGCATATAAATCAGAGCTTGCCTGATTATATGGTTCCATCCGTCTTTGTATTGTTGGAAGCATTACCGTTAACACCGAACGGCAAAGTGGATCGTAAAGCCTTACCAGAGCCAGACACTACCGGGCAACAAAAAGCCTATGTTGCACCCAGCACCAAAACGGAAAAAGTGTTGTGTGAGGTATGGCAGAAGGTCTTAGGTGTTGAGCAGGTTGGCATTACAGATAACTTCTTTTATTTGGGTGGTCATTCTTTGCTTGTGATGCAGGTTATTTCATGCTTGCAACAACAAGGGCTGTCAATGGCCGCTCGTCAGCTATTTAGGCAGCCGCGTTTAGCTGATTTAGCGGAAGCCTTGGATAATACCGAAGCGTCGTCAGCCCCCGTATTCACAGTCCCTGCTAATTTAATTCCGGAAGGGTGTGAAAAAATCACCCCTGAAATGCTGCCGCTGGTGAGCCTTGCTGAAGAAGACATTGCGCGCATCGTAGAGCGTATACCCGGTGGTGCTGGCAATGTACAAGATATCTATCCGCTGGCTCCCCTGCAGGAAGGGATTTTGTTTCATCATATGATGAGCGTACAGGGCGACCCCTATGTAAGGCCGACATTGTTCGCAATCAATGGCGCGCAAGCAGTGACCGATTTTATTGCGGCTTTGCAATTTGTTATGGATCGCCATGATGTGCTGCGCACCGCTATATTCTGGGACGATTTTGCCACACCCGTACAAGTCGTGTGTCGCCAAGCGAGCATACCAGTCACATGGTTAACGCTGGATGACAATCAAGGTTCTAATGAAAAACAAGACCTTGAAGCACAGATGCGTGCACGTTGCGCGCCTGATCAGCAGCGAATGGATCTAGGGCAAGCGCCTTTATTTCAATTGCAAATTGCTGCCGATTCGCATTCAGAGCGGCATCTCGTATTATTACAATATCATCATATTATTTCTGACCATGTCGGCTTGGAAATGATCCAGAAAGAGTGGGAAGTATTCGAGGCCGGGCAGGCCGAGCATTTGCCTGCACCAGTGCCGTACCGTGAATTTATCGCCCATGTACAGTATCAAGCCCAGCAGCATGATGCCGAAGCTTTTTTTACCCAAATGCTTGCCGATATAGAAGAGCCTACAGCACCGTTTAATGTGTTAAATGTTAGCGGTGATGGTAGTCGCACGGTGGAACTCAAAGCCGCCATTTCGAGTGAACTCGCCCTACAAATACGTGCTGTAGCAAAGAGCGCGATGATAAGTCCGGCAGTGTTGTTTCATGCGGCTTGGGCCATGTTGGTGTCGGCTTGTAGTGGTCGTGATGATGTGGTCTTTGGTACCGTATTGTCAGGTCGCTTGCAAGGAACCGTTGGTGCTGAGAATATGCTTGGGGTATTTATTAATACTTTGCCACTGCGAGTGACATTGCGTGATGTCAACGCAAGGGCGTTTATAGATCAAGTACAGGAGTCTTTGCGAGAGTTACTACCTTACGAGCAAGCCTCCTTAGCCTTGGCTCAGCGTTGCAGTAGTGTGCCGGGCGATGCACCGTTATTTACGGCGATGCTGAATTATCGTCATTCGGAGGCTGAGGAAAACGAAGCGTCTAAGGTTCAGTTTATTACCGGGCAAGAGCGTAGCAACTACCCGTTTATCTTATCGGTTGATGATCTGGGCGAAGGCTTTGAACTGGATGTACAGGTGGATTGTGACATCAGTGCAGAGCGCGTTGTGGCATACATGCAAACAGCGGTCGCTAATTTACTGGAGGCGCTGGAGTCCTCGTCCCCTCAAACGGTTAATACCTTGTCGGTTTTACCGGATGCAGAGCGGTATCAACACTTGGTGGAATGGAACGATACTACCTTAGATTCTCCACGGGATAATACGCTAGCGGCGGGTTCCGAAGATTTGATTCACACACGATTTGAGGCGCAGGCACTTGCTCTACCTAAACACATTGCCGTTAGTTGTGAACAACATGATATTAGCTACGAAGAATTAAATACGCGTGCAAATAAACTGGCACACTACCTTGTCGAATATGGGGTAAAACCGGATGCTTTAGTTGGTATTTGTGTTGACCGTTCGCTCGATATGCTTGTCGGTATCCTTGCTATATTGAAATCCGGCGGCGCCTATGTGCCGATCGATCCAACGCTTCCTGAAGACCGGGTTCGTTATATTCTAGAAGACTCCGGCGTTAATATTTTACTCTCCCAAAAATCTGTTGCTCAGCGCTTGGAAGATATGCAGCTGAGTGATGAGTGCAAAATAGTATTCATTGATGAGCCTACGTTATTTGAAAACTACCGCGCTGAAAATGTCGATCCAAGTGTCATAAGACTAAATACCTCACACTTGGCCTACGTTATTTATACCTCGGGAAGTACCGGGCGACCTAAAGGCGTGTTGATTGAGCACCGCAATGTTGGTCGTTTGTTTGATGCAGCCGATAAAGACTTTACCTTTAGTGCCAGTGATACTTGGACGCTTTTCCACTCCTATGCATTTGACTTTTCAGTATGGGAAATATGGGGTGCGTTATTTTACGGGGGACGACTTGTAGTTGTTCCTAAAAATATTGCCAAGTCATCTGATGAATTTTACCAAATGGTTAGCAAGGAAAATGTCACCGTTTTAAGCCAGACGCCCAGTGCGTTTAGCCAGTTTGTAGAAATGGATCAGCAGTTAAGTTTATCGCTTTCGCTGCGTTACGTGGTTTTTGGTGGCGAAGCATTAAACCTGGCCATGTTGGAGCCTTGGGTGGATCGTCATGGCGACGCTGCGCCAGAACTAATTAACATGTACGGAATTACTGAAACAACCGTTCACGTTACTTACAATAAAATTACAATTGACGATGTTTCAAGTAAAACACCCCAGTCCATTCGAGGGGATCTTGGTATTCCTTTAGCTGATTTAAGTGTGCTTTTACTTTCCCCAGAATTAAACTTGTGCCCAGTTGGGGTTATTGGAGAAATGTATGTTCGAGGCGACGGGCTGGCTCGTGGTTACCTTAATCGCGAAGCGCTAAGTGCAGAGCGATTTATTAATAATCCTTTTTGTGATGACCCTTTTTGTGAAGAACAAAAAGCGGGTGAAAAGCTGTATAGAAGTGGTGACCTTGCAGTACGACTTGTTGATGGATCATTAAAATACATGGGACGAATTGATCACCAAGTGAAGGTTCGCGGTTTCCGTATTGAGCTTGGGGAGATTGAGCGAAACCTCGTTGACCATCCTAAGGTAAGCGAGACAATTGTTATTGCCAGCGAAAGCAAGGCAGGCGTTAACGCTGACAAGTATTTGGTCGCGTATGTCGTCGCAGAGCCTGTGGGCGATGACGGTATAGAGGCAGATCAGAGCGCGATGTCTGAATTACTGCGCCTACACCTAAAAGAAAGCCTCCCTGAATATATGCTGCCGTCGGTATTTGTCTTCCTTGATGAATTACCCCTCACCGCCAACGGTAAAGTTGATAGAAAAGCCTTACCTGATCCGCAGTTGTCTGGACAGAATATAGAGCAGTATGAAGCGCCGAGAACCACCTTAGAGAAAGCCTTGTGCGACATTTGGCAGGAGACGCTTGCTGTCGAAAAAGTCGGGATAAACAGTAGCTTCTTTGTGTTAGGCGGGCACTCCCTTTCGGTATTAAGATTAGTTGCCGCAATTAATAATGCCTTAAATTCCAATATTACGGTTAAAGATATTTTTGAAGCTGAAACCATTCAGCGCTTGGTCGAAATTGGTGATTTTGATCAACAATCGACACAATCTAAAATGCTTGAACTTGGCTTACAAAAAATAGCCGAAATGCAGCAAGCAATTTTGGACGTTCCTAGTCAAGCTGCAGCCTTACCTGCAGATTACGAGGATTTTTACCCCCTAAGCTCTATACAGCAAAGTATGGTTTTCTTTGCTCAAACAGCACCGGACACACCGATATACCATGATCAGTTCCCCCAATTTGCCAATTGGAAGGATTTTAATTTTGAACGCTTTAAACATGCCGCCGAAATTTTGTCACAGCGCCATGCTATTTTGCGAACAAGTTTTGATGTCATAAATTTTGATGTGCCAATGCAAATCGTTCATCAACACCTGCCAATAGATATTTACTTTGAAGATTTAAGTCAATTCGATTTAGATCAACAAAAACAAAGGATTGAAACGTATTGTAGTGATGATCTCAAACGAAAATTTGAGTTCCACGGCGGTATGCCGTTCTGGCGCGTGCAAGCGTTTGGTTTAGGGGACGAGAAACTAGGTGTGATCTTATCCTTTCAGCATGCGATACTTGACGGTTGGAGCGCTGAGGCCATGCGTGCAGAAATGGAGACGATTTATGAAGCATTGACGCATCGAGATGAGATAAAACCTGATGCTGTTAATGCCAGTGTCAGTGCCTGCTCAGCGCTCGATAAGCCTGAACTATCTAAGTGCAGCTACAAAGATTATGTCGCGCTGGAGATAGCGAGAGGAACATCGCCGAAAACCGTTGGCTATTGGGAAAACTACCTCGATAACTATAGCCGCATGAAATTGCCGTTCAATTATGTGGGACGAAGCATAGATACCGATAACAACGGTACGATCACTCGGCGAACGATTATTAATCGGGAGAGACTCGCCCGTCTACAGACATTCGCTAATGCCAACAACTTAGGCATTAAAGAAATTTGTTTGGCCGCCCATGTCTACTTAATGTCCCTTTTGACGGGCGATGACGAAGTCCTGACAGGCGTTGTTACTCACGATCGGCCAGAGCTGCTCGACTCGGATAAAGTCCTTGGTTGTTTCTTGAATACCATTCCGCTTCGCATGCCTGCGAATAAATCAGTTGTTAAAGTTGACTTAGTGAATGAGGTTAAAAACTATTTAAGATCGGTTAAAGAACACGAAATATTCTTGGGTAGTATTGCCAGAATCGCGGGTGAAACTAACGTTTCAGGAAATCCTTTATTTGATACGATTTTTAACTATACGGATTTCACAGAAACGCTGGTTGGTCAGCAAACAACAACGCTCGATTTAGAAACAACGAAAGCGCCTGTGGATTTCACAATTAAAAGCGCTGAAATGACCAATACACTTTTTGACTTGGAAATTCATAAGGTGGCGGACACCGGCATGTTCTTACAGTTAAAGTACAGCCCACGTTATTTTGCAGAAAAAGAAATAGATACCGCGATTAGTCTTTATTTGGATATTCTAGACGCGTTTAGTGATCCCTCTAGCCAAGACCTGTTGGATGCTACGCAATTTGTTGACAAGTACCAGAAACAAATTGATCACGATAGCTTTAATGCGACAGACTGTGAATATGATTACGCGGTTGGTTTACATGAGTTATTTGAACGACAAACTATTCAAACGCCAAATGCGATAGCCGTGTCTCAGAAGGGCGAAAGCATAAGCTATTCACAGCTGAATGAGCGAGCGAATAAAATTGCCCGCTTACTAATAAGCGAAGGTGTCAAACAGGGGGATAATGTTGGTATCGTGCTAACGCGTTCGATTGATTTAATCGCGGGTGTTTACGGTATTTTAAAAGCGGGTGGCGCTTACGTACCGATGGAGCCAGATTATCCTCTAGCGAGGAAAAAATCGATTGTTGAAAGTGGTGAAATAACCCTTATCCTTTCAGACACAGCGGAGATCATTAGCGATACCGCAAAGCATATTTGTTTAGAAAATTATTCCCTTGATCCGTATGACGGAAAAAATGTTGGCCTCGTTTGTGACGCTTATGATCTTGCCTATATTATCTACACCTCAGGGTCAACCGGCAAACCCAAAGGCGTAAGAATCAAACATCACTCGGCTGTTAACTTGTTAAGCTGGGTGAATAACACTTTCGACGTTGGTCCGGACGATTCCATGTTGTTCGTCACCTCCATTTGTTTTGATCTGTCAGTTTATGACGTTTTTGGTTTGTTAAGTTGTGGTGGACGCATTGTTGTTGCAGAGCAACACCAAGCTCGGAATCCTGAGCAAATGTTTGCGATTATGCAGCAAGAGCAGGTGACTTTCTGGGATTCTGTTCCGACCACCATTAATCATCTCATCGGTGCGTTGGATAGGAATAACCCCGAGCATCAACTCGATAGCCTACGTCTTGTGTTTATGAGTGGCGACTGGATTCCGGTTCAATTACCGGGAAATATTAAACAATTTTTCCCGAATACCGAAGTCATTAGCCTAGGCGGCGCGACAGAGGGAACCGTTTGGTCGAACTATTACCCCATCGACACCAATAAGGTCTACGGTAGTAGTATCCCTTATGGTAAACCCATCGATAATAACCGCTTTTACGTGCTAGACAGCAACAGAAAGCCGACCTTGCCTGGTGTTGCCGGTGAGTTATATATTGCCGGGGTAGGTGTTGCTGATGGTTATCAAAATGATAAAGAAAAAACCGATGCGGCTTATTTTTCTGACCCGTTTATTACACGTGATATTAATGGTAAGCCTGCCCACATGTATAAAACGGGTGACCTTGGCCGTATTATGGCCTGCGGGAATATGGAAATTCTCGGGCGTATTGACCACCAGGTTAAACTCCGTGGCTTCCGAATAGAGCTCGGCGAAATTGAGTCACTTATTTGTCAGCATCCTGATGTTAAGGAGGCGATTGTTAACTTAATTAAGGCCAATAGTTCGGAACAAAATTCACAGGCGTTTCTTGCTGCTTATGTGGTTCAATCAGCACAGTCCAGCGAACCGTCGCAGTTATCTGGCGACGAGCTAAAGCATTACTTATCCGAATACCTGGCCGAATATATGGTGCCGTCGGTGTTTGTATTATTGGAAGAGTTGCCATTGACACCGAATGGTAAAGTGGATCGTAAAGCCTTGCCTGAGCCGGATTTCTCCGGGCAACAAAACACTTATGTTGCGCCGCGCACAGAAACGGAGAAAGTATTGTGTGAGGTCTGGCAGGAGGCATTAGGTATTGAACAGGTCGGTATTACCGATAACTTCTTCCATTTGGGAGGGCACTCTCTGCTGGTGATGCAGATCATTTCACGCCTGCAACAGCAAGGCCTGACAATGACGGCGACTCAGCTATTTAGCCTGTCGCGTTTAAGCGATTTAGCCGAAGCCTTAGATAGCACTGGGGCGCAGTCAGCCCCTGTATTTAAAGCCCCATCTAATTTAATTCCAGAAGGGTGTGAAAAAATTACGCCTGAAATGCTGCCACTGCTTAGCCTTACAGAAGAAGAGATTACACTGATTGTGGACGCTATCCCCGGTGGTGTTAGCAACGTGCAAGATATCTACCCACTGGCGCCCTTGCAGGAAGGGATTTTGTTCCATCACGTCATGAGCGTAGAAGGTGACCCTTACGTACTGCCTTCATTGTTTGCAATTAATAGCGCGCAAGCCGTTGAGGACTTTATTACTGCATTGCAATTTATTCAAGGTCGCCACGATGTGTTGCGTACAGCGATAGTTTGGGATGATTTGGCGACGCCCGTACAAGTTGTATGTCGACAAGCGAGCTTGCCGGTTACGTGGTTAACACTAGATAAAGACCAAGACATTGAAGTACAGATGCGTGCACGTTGTGCACCTGAGCTACAGCGGATGGATTTAAGGCAAGCGCCTTTATTGCAATTACAGATTGCCGCAGACCCTCACTCACAGCGACATCTCGTTTTACTTCAATATCATCATATTATTTCTGATCATGTTGGCTTGGCAATAATCAAAAGAGAATTGGACGTATACGAGGCGGGGCATGCCGAGAGCTTGGCCGCGCCAGTGCC
>NVXL01000156.1 GCA_002746115.1 Alteromonadaceae bacterium | reverse complement strand
AACTGAGCATATTAACCAACAAGGTTATAGAAATTCATCCATTGGATGGTTATTCGTCTTCGTATTCATCATCGTCCTCGTATTCATCGTCCTCACCCTCCAGTTCGATCACTTGCCAAGTAACAGTGCCACCCTCGTTGGTTCCTATCAAATAAATGAAATCACCTGCTGAAACACGATTAAAGAAATTTTCAACAGTTAACTCACTCTCTTCATTCATTTCTTCATCTTCGTCCATCTCTTCATCTATATCGATTTCCCATTCATCTTCCCACTCTTCTTCTTCAAAATGGAAAATTGTTACATCTCCCTGTGCAAGATGGATATTTTTCCCCATCACCGTTATGGATTTATTGGTTAGGTCAATTGAATCAATAGTGGCACCGATAAATACTTCTTCTGAAGCGTCTATCTGAATCCGTTCAAGGTATGTCGCGGTTAATTTCTCCCCACTACTTGATGGGTAAGCAGATACAGCAACATATTCGCCAACCTTTAATTCGCTTAATGATAGCGAAACGTCCCATTCATACTCCATTCCTTCTTCTTCATCCATTTCATCGCAATCCCACTCTTCGCAATTCGCCTCTTCTTCATCGTCAAACTCTTCATCGCAATCCTCTTCGTCACATTCATCCGCTCCCTCGTCATCAAACTCATCTTCCCATTCGTCGTCGTAGTCATCATAGTATTCACCCTCATCTGTTATTAGCGTATTGGCGTTAACGCTAAAGGTCCTCCCCATTAGAGTGATAGTGCTATTCTCAAGATCGATAGCCTCGATGACAGCCATGATGTCCATTTCATTTTCAGGTTCAACAAACAAGTATTTTGCAGTTATGGTACCGTCGCTATTAACTATCCCTTCTACCTCTACATGCGCATCTAGTCCCAACAGAGACGAGTCGCCGAACTCAAACGTGGTAGCATCATCAATAATTACCTTAAGACCCGCCAATTCAAACCTTCCATTGTTGATTGCCGATGAGATAAAACCCGCAATCTCAACCAAATTGCCGTTTTCAGGCATCATGGTTTCATCCAATTCAACTTCTATTGCTCTCAGTAGCCGTTCGCCACCTTCGTCATCAATGAGACTGCCATAAAGGTCAACGATGGCTCCATCCGTTAGTAGTTCCTGAACCGAATATATATCACTGGCCTGGCTATAATTAATAGTGAGGTCGTTAATTCTAAAGGTCATCGCCGATGAATCATGTAAACTGACTGTACCCACCAAACCAAACTCTGACGAACTTTGTTCGGCTAGAGCGAGATAACTTGCTTCCAATTGACCTTTTGCATTTACAACTCCACTAACTTCAACTATCTGCCCAGCTACCAAGGATCTAAGTTCGACGTCATCAAACTGTGTGTCTTTTTGAATGATAACCCTCTGACCCATAATGATTAGACTATTGCTATTAGCTTCAACACTATCAATCGGCCCCAGCAGACTACCTTCATACACAACCATTGATGCTGTCGCTGTACCATCACTGTAATAGTCGGCCCTTATGCTAACTACCTGTCCAAGCTCAAGATCATTTTGGCTGCCGTTATTACCATTGACATTAATATCGGCGCTCTCAAGGTCAAATTCAACACCATTAACCGTCACTGAACGTTCCCGCTTGCGGGTCACTGTACCAACACTTACACCGCTGCCATTGTGCTGACGTACAGCGGCCCCAGTCTGTTCTTTTGATGCATCGTCGGCAGCGCAACCTGCTAGACTTCCCATTATGGCAACCGCCAGTAGTTTCTTTTTTGCATTAAGTTTCATTGTCATGTTTCCTCATTTCCTGAATTGGACAAATTGAATCGTTTAGCCAATACGGCTTTAACGAATGAGGCAAACTACGATCACAAGCATCAGAATGCCTCACTCCATGACTCAACAATACCCATCTGAAATGTTAAACGTGTTCTGAAAAGGTTCTGGATTTGTTCTGTAATCAGGCAGTTATGACGATAGACGCCAGAAATAATGAGAACTGGCGCACAAAGAAGGCTGCTAACGGCTAAATGTAAGCGTTTTGTCACTGCTTTGTTGGGGATTTGTTTTCGCTAAATAACGAATGCACGATTAATGCTAGGATTAATAAGTGGAGTCATGTAATAGCGGCCTCTCAACCTTTAAAAACCACAATTACGCAGCAGTTGAATAACGTAGAGTTCTTATGTTTTTACGAATATATAGCGGGATTCTGTTCGCAACACTAATATCTTTATCATGCTGCTATCTTGCATATCAGTATATTAACCAGGTGCGCTCAACGGATTACACGCTCTCCCTGTTTAACGGTACATTGCAACTGATCACTGAGGGCGTCAACCGACATCAAGGTAAAAAACAGGAGCAGTGGCTTGCTTTGGTTGAAAAGCTGATAGGTTTGCCCATTAAGCTTGCCCCCCTAGCCAACGCGCCGTTAAACCAACAGGAGAAACAGTCACTTCTAGAAAACAAAAACCTGATTAAACCTTCAAGCGACGGGGCTCGTAGTCGTATATGGACTCAGATATCTGACACCACGCTCCTTAGCGTTGATTTAAAAAATATTGCCGAGCAACAACTTCGGATTACTGCATTTTTGATTCTGAATGAGCTTGGACGTTACCCACAATCAAAACAACTCAACCAGCTAGGCCGGTTAAAACCTTACTTTAATTACGATATTAATATCATCAAAGAGGATCAGTTACATTTAGATAGACAACAGCAGCAGCGTATAGAACGTGGTGACGTAGTTTTTACTCTCGAMAAGGCTAAGGATAATCAAGATGTTTTAATGCTCTACAGCCGCTATAARAATACACAGCARGTATTGGTTGTCGGYCCCATTCCCATCTACAACGCCAGTCCAATATGGCTAATGACAACATTGYTAATTCTCGCTCTAGGAGTGACAGGCCTGGTMGTTTATYTRCTGGTAAAAACGYTAGAACGCAGAATGAAGACCATTAGCAATGTTGTTGTCAATTTTGGCCCAAAAACTTTAGACAGTCGCGTGGATGACAGTGGTCAGGATGCGATCGCAGAACTCGCCACAGGCATTAATGCAATGGCATCAAGAATTCAACACCTTATCGGTGATCAAAAAGATATTACTCAGGCAATATCTCACGAACTAAGAACCCCAATTTCACGAATGAAGTTCAGGGTCGAGATTCTAAAAGAAGACGTAAACATTGATACACAACCAAAACTCGAAAAATTGGAAAATGATATACGGGAACTCGATCAACTCGTCGACGAATTACTCGTATTTCAACTGTTGGATTCTGCACAAGCGGATAACATCGAAAATGTTGATCTCATTTCCCTCATTAACAATGTTGTCAACGAGATCTATGAACCCTATCAATCCATCAGATTGGTATTATCTTTACCGAATAGTGCGACTTTCATTAAAGGACAGAAAAAGCACCTTCGTCGCATGATACAAAATTTGCTGATTAACGCCTTTAAGCATGCAAAAACCGAAGTAGAAATTAAAATAGAAACAGAACCCGTCAGACTCCATATTAGTGATAATGGTGAAGGTATCCCTGAGGAGCAGCGCTCTCGAATTTTCACCCCTTTTGTGCGTCTTGATTCCAGCCGCAACAGAAAGACAGGTGGGTTTGGGCTTGGTCTCGCCATTATAGAACGTATAGCACACTTGCATCAGGCACATATCTCCGTTTGCAAATCTGAACATGGCGGCGCTTGTTTTACGGTGGCATTCGACAATCAATTCGCCGTCAACGATAAGAAAAACTACAGATGACTTGCCTCCGTAGTCTCGCCTTATTCTTTGTTCTTGTCATAGGCACATTTATGGATCTTCCAGTTAGAGCCGATACAGACATAACGGATATGGATAATATGTTGGATGACAGCGCTGCGAAACGTAATATCCAAATGCTCGACAAGTCTGACCTATATTTTGACTTCTTCAAGAAAAATCAAAATAGCAATACCATATCTGATGAGCAATCCTTATTGCAAGCGCTGGAATTATTGGAACACTCGGCATCAGGAGATGCAACAGACTTCACAGCTAGCGAGCAACCACTTTATGGCATGCCAGCAGAGAATAGTTTTTCTCTAGAGGACATTGAAGACGAGCTTGAGTCAAATGTAGACCAACTGATCAGTGAAGAAATGTTTGACATACTAGAAGAAAACGAAATATATGAAGAAGAGGATGAAGTGTATGAAGAATAATTTAATCACCTTCAATATACCTAGGGTAATCATACTGACTCTTTCATTGATAGTTCCCTTATGTCAAAACAGCTGGGCCAGTAATGATGTCGATTCGGCCTTGGAACTTCGAAAGCAAGGAAATTTTAATCAGTCAATTAAACAACTAAAAATCCATCACCAGAACAATCCCCAAGATATTAGGGCTATGATAGAACTGGCTGCCTCCTACTATATGGCACATCACTTTTCCGCAGGTAGCGATATTTTTAAACAAGTACTACAAAGCAAAAAAACACCTGAGAACATAAAAGCCAATGTAACTGAGTTCATCAACCGGTACAGGGAAGCCATTAAAACACAGCAAGGTCTCAACGAACGCTTGTTAGCAATCAGGAATTCCAAAGAGTCGGTAACATCAAAGTTGCTACAGGTTAATGAATTGCTTTACAGCGAACCTGAATATACCCCTGCGCAAACTTACCAAATCCATTTATATCTGCTTGATAATCAGTTAACCAAAGCGAAACAACTGCTCACAGAAATTAAAATGCACCAAGTTACCCCGGAAGATGAAACGCGTTTTTTACAGCTGGATAAACGCTACCGACATCAATCCGAACCAAGAAGTCTCGTTAGCGCTAGCGGTTCGCTGTTCTTGGGCTACGATAGCAATATCACTGGAGATAGTGATAGCGATATTATCGACGAACTATTTAAAGAGGGCCTTGATGAAGAGTTTGCAGACGAATTTGATGAAGACGCGTTCTATGATGAAGAATTCGACGAGGAATTTGATATTAATGAGGATGAAGAGCAAGAATCGGCAACGGAACCCCAAGGAGGTCTGTTTAGTTTGTTGAGTGGCCGATTAGACTACTCCCTTTCGATTCCCCAAATTGAGAATGGAGCACTTAAAAATACCAGGGAATACGGTTTGCATGCCAGCTATTCCGAACGACACTTTGCCGATGACATTGCCGATAATCGAAACTATCAAGTGTTGGGTGTTGGTGGCTTAGTCGGCATCAAATACGCCAACGGTAGTCGGTTGCTATTTCCAGTTAACCTTAAGATGATTCGACTGAACAACAGGAATTATTCGTTACTCTATGAAGGTAAAGTCGCCTATTCCTTTCGACACAAACAGACTGCATTCAGCCTTATTGAGAAACTGAGTTATCGCAACTACTCAGAATTCAACGAGGAAAGGGAAAATGGCCTTTTATTGGAAACTCGTGCACGTTTATATCATCCTTTGAGTAGTGATTTAACATTCCATTTTGGGATTAGTATCGGCCAACTTAACACGTTGAATGAAGACTATAGATCGTATATTCGGTATACCCTTTCCGGCTCACTTAGCTATCAATTAACACCAAGCATGAGTCTTACGACCGGAGGAAAATACCTGCTTAGTGAGTACAAGGGGGAAAATGAACTTTTCGTCGATGAAGTCGGTGATCCAATATATGATTTTTCTCGTGAAGATAATCAAATGAATTTGTATGCAGAAGGTCATTTAACATTGAATCCAACCTGGGGAATGAAAGTAAAAGCCTCGCATACTGACAGACAATCCAATCAGCAACGCTATGAGTATGATAGATCAACAATTAGCGTTGGACTTACTGCAAAGTACTAGGAGGGGGTATGACAAGTAAACCGCGTATTTTACTAGTAGAAGATGATCTAGAGCTCGGTTATATTATCAAAGAATATTTGGAGTCAAAGGAAATGACCGTTGATATTGTTACCGATGGCCTTGAAGCTGTGAGTGTGATTATTACAAACCAACCCGATTTAGTCGTATTGGATTTAATGTTACCTAACCTAAACGGCATTGAAGTCTGTAAAAAAGTAAGACACGAGTACCAGGGTAGCATTTTGATGCTTACGGCCTCAGCGGACCCATTTGACCAAGTGGTGGGACTAGAGATTGGCGCCGATGATTTTGTATTAAAACCCGTTGAACCCCGAATTCTTCTCGCTAGAATACGAGCCCGCCTACGGCAACCAGAGCCAAAGCCAAGCAATCCTATTATACATCCAACACACCAGGATCTGAGTTACGGCGAACTAAACATAAAGAAATCAGCTCGTCAGGTACTTATAGGGAATCATCATGTTGCGCTTACGGGGCCTGAATACGACATGTTATTGTGCTTAGTTGAAAGCATAGGAGAAATACAGGACCGTGACGCACTATTTCATGCAACTCGTGGCATTGAATACGACGGAAAAAGCCGAATGGTTGATGTTACTATTTCCCAAATTCGCCAAAAACTTGCTGAATTTGGTTATGCTAACTCACATATTAAGACGATTCGTAATCGAGGATATCTGTTCGTACCGGAATAAACGGATCTGGTTTCTGAGGGGGGGCATACATTAAAAATAAAGTAGTGTTATTTTATTTTTAATGTATGCAGGGGATGATAGATTCTAGTAACCCAACTTTATTCCTAGGGCTATAAAACTTACATCTTCTTCAACAAGAGTGTAATCAAGTTCTATGCTAGCGAAACCAACTTTGAAACCACCGCCAAAACCAATGGATAGACCTGTTTCATCACCAGATAGATCGCAAAGAGAATAATAACCGCAGCTCTCTATGTTGATATCAACTGTTTCTTGTAAAAAACCGATTCGCCCTTTTACATATGCTGGGCCAGATGAGCGGAAGGCATAATATACAGCTGCTGTTTTTATGGTGAAGTCGCCTGTAAGGCCATCAATGTCACCACTACTAGAATTTGCAAATTCTAGCTCAATAGATGAGTTTTCATTGAAGCTAGCGCCGAGAGTGAAGGCGGTTGCACTTACACTATCAAATCCAGAGACATCGACAGACATTGTACCTGTTTTAACTCCGATATACGGCCCGGAATTAGATTCTTCAGCGATAAGATTAGTAGACGCAAACCCCGTTGCTGCTATAGCCAACATTGCGATAGATCTTTTCATGATTACATATCCTTTGTGTTTAATGTAGAGCGGCAGAGTATAAAGTAGACAGTTTGTTAAGTCTATTTTGAAGTTGCTTTCTGTTATATTTGAGGTTCGTCAACCTGGTTGACGTCGGTCTCGATGTTCTATGCGACTTGCCTTATCTCCAGTATCATTTCTTCTGGATTTAAGTTTACCTCCTTAACCTATTTTCTATAGCTTGCCACTTTCGAATATGGGAAAGTCTCCAAGAGATTGGTGGCCCATTTACTATTAATAATAATTATAAAATTAATTCATTATCAGGTTTAGAAAACCTTAGAACGGTAGGTGGTAGATTTTATATTGAATCCAATAAAGATATCGTTTCACTATCCGGAATGGAAAACGTGGATTCGACTGGAAGTTTGGGTGGAACGGAAATAAGGACAGAGAATGAAAGTTACTAGTGATAGAGTAGTGTAATATAAAGCCCTCGAAAGGCTACCCTATAAATCAACGGAATGTGAATATGATACAACTGGCATCATTCAGTATTAATACAACAGCAAGTATCGATGGGTGTTTCCATTATCTCTCCAATATGAAAAATTTTGGCAATTGGTTTCCTGAAGTTATTAAGATAGTTGAGGCGAATAGAGACGAGATAGGTCTCGGTAAACAATATGTAGAGACAGTCAAGGTTCCAGGTCGTGGATTGAATCAAATGACCCTCACCGTTAAAGAACATGAAACCCCGTCCAAATTTGCAACAGAGGGCGATTTCAAACCGTTGCGTCCTAGGATGCAGATCAAGATATCTGAGAACAGCGATCAAACCACAAGGATTGACTGGTCATTTTACAGTCGCAATGAAGGCAAGTTATTTGGGGTTGTCATGCCATTGTTCAAGTATGTAATGGGTAAAAGAGCAAAAATAGCGTCATTTGAGCTAGAGAAAGTGTTAGCTTCGATCGACGGATAAGTATTTTAAAACGTCTTATGTGAGCGGTTGAATTTTTAGGAAATGCTTTAACTAAATGCTGTGCGGAAGCCTAGGCGGAGGAAGTTCCCACTGTATGATTGTTGTTCTGTTCTATTCAGGATGCAACGGACGTCACAAACACGAAGAAAAACTATAGTGCTATCTAAAGATATTTGAGAGTCTTAACTGAAATGGATTATCACAACAGTTGGGAGGCAAGATGAATTTTACATTAGTCCCTTTAAAATATAAGCAGAAAGCAGCATTCTTTGTCTTTATCGCCTTTGCCACCTTTATCCTTCTACCTGGCAGTGTCGCTTTAGCTGCTATCAGTGATTACACGCGCGAAGAGAAACTCAATGCAGCAATGGCTTCTCCCTATGCGGTAGAGATTCGTGATAAAGAGATGTGGCTAAATCTATTTGCCAATAAAGCGGTGATTGAAGACCCCGTAGGAACATCACCCTATAAAGCAGATACTTGGTCTTGGAAAACATGGTCTATAAGTGATTTTCAGTTAGAAAGGTTTTATGAGACATTTTTTGCGCTAAATGAAACAACTTTTCATGTTAATCAAGCGATAGTTGTCGATAATCAAGTTGTCTGCGATTTTGTCATCGAATCATATCAAGGTGGAGGTCTGACAGCCAATATACCCGTGCATGTAATATATGATCTACAAGAAGAAAGTGGCGCGCTAAAAATTTCGCATTTAGCGTCTCATTGGGATATTAAAGGCGTGCAGATACAAACAGATGATAACGCAACTAATACTAACCAAGATAATAATAGCCTAGCTTTTCGATTATTAGAAATACAAGGCCTTTCAGGCGCACTTGGCTATTTACAGGGATACACCATCGGTATATTTGATAAAGGAATAGATACCGTTGCAAACTTTGTAGAATCAGTAAATATACAGGACACAAGCGCATTACTGGAACTGTTTGATAGCAATAACGTGGAAATTGAATTTCCTGTTGGAGGTGTATCTCTGTCTCCCTCTGAATTTATTGGTGTAAAGCCCCCACATATTGTTGTTCAAGATGTTCGCTCCTCAGGGTGGGTCACTTCTTTTTCCTTTGATGTGAACCTCGAAGGAATTGATCATCATGGGATTGGATTTTTTGAGTATTCTAGGAGAAGTAAAAAAATTAAAAATGCACGATTTTATTGGGAATAGAGTGTTTTTTAGCTTTTGACCTCCAGTGGAGGTCTGCTTTTTGATGCCTGAGTGATATATCCGGTCAATGGGGGTCAGAGTCATTGATTCCTAATTAGAGTAAAAATCGAAAGCCCATTAATGCTATTTGTTCTAATTTTTATGGTGCCTGTAAACAGTAAGATCTCCTTTTCAATAAGCAAGCATAACGTTACTCAGTTGAGACTTCGTTCCCTGGTCTATTTGAAAGGTTCAATCGAGTGGAAATGATGTGTCATGTGCTCAGAGAAAAGTCGAATCTTAGCTGATAGGTGATTTCTATCTTGGTAAATTAATACAATATCTCTTTCGATCGTGCTCCATTTTGGAAGAACGATCTGCAAACTACCGGATTT
>NVXL01000155.1 GCA_002746115.1 Alteromonadaceae bacterium | reverse complement strand
TTAGGATTGAGCTAGGTGAAATTGAAAGCGTCTTAAGTGAAATGACGCAAGTTAAGCAAGCCGTCGTCATAGACCTTGAACGGCAGAWCAGYGATCAGCAAGGCCTTGATCAGCGGGATAGGGTTTACTTGGCCGCCTATATCGTCAGCGCGTCTGGCGACAGTATGGATGATGAGYGCATGCTTCGTYATTTGTCGRCMAAAYTGCCCGACTACATGATCCCGAGYACYTTTACCKTCATAGAAWCCGTMCCWCTGACGGTGAATGGCAARCTAGATCGTCGSGCTTTACCGRACCCSACMCCAGTCAGTACYGAYAATTTTRTMGCSSCGGCTAATGCCCTAGAAGAGCAGCTGTGTGAGATTTGGCAAGCCGTTCTMGGCRTCGATAAAGTCGGRACRRRTGACAACTTCTTCCGTATTGGYGGYGACTCCATTGTCAGYATTCAGCTKGTKTCWAAATTACGYAAAGCCGGGTTTACCTTAACCGTTAAAGCGATTTTTGAGGCGCCGACAGTGGCACAGCTGGCGGTGTTATTAACGGCATTGGCAAGTGATGAAAATCACAATGCAATTGAAATTCGCACCGAATCAGGCCTATTACAAGGTGACTTTGGGCTGTTGGCGATACAGCAAGATTTTTTCGATATGGCTCTGTCTAGCCCTCATCACTGGAATCAGGCGTTTATGATTTGCATTCCAGGCAATATCACTAAAGACGCGATTGAGCAGGCCTTAGTGAGCTTGGCCGAGCAGCACGACATGTTGCGATCAAGCTTTACTTGCACGGACGGTAGCTGGCAACAGACTTACCACTCTGATGCAGGCAAGTGGATGGGGGCATTGCAGTCCCAAGATATCAGCCAGCTCAGTGACAGTGCTTTACAGGATGTTTTGACGCAATGGCAAAGTGGCTTCGATTACAGTCAAGGGCCGCTATGGCAGGCCGGCCACCTTAGCGGTTATGCCGATGGCAGTGCCCGTTTGTTCCTAGCCTTCCATCACTTAATCATTGATGTGGTTTCGTGGCGGATCATTACGCGTGATATGGAGCAATTGTTACGCGGTCAGCCGCTTGAAGATAAGACTAGTAGCTACCGGCAGTGGGTGGATACAGTTAAGCAATATGGCCAGCAGCACCCCCAGGAGCAAGCCTATTGGCAAGCCATTAGTGATCGTCAGCATACTTTGGGCGCAGCGCTGCCATTGCACCATGCCAGTGTCAGCTTATGCGCCCAGCAGACGGATATTTTGTTGCATCAAGCCAATCTAGGCTACAACACCGAGATTAACGACTTGTTGTTGAGTGCCTTGGCCTTTGCTTTGCAGGATACTTTTGGTCACTCAGTCAATCACATCACCCTTGAAGGGCATGGTCGGGAACACATTGACCCATCCATCGACACCACCAGAACCGTCGGTTGGTTCACCACGTGTTATCCGGTAGAACTGGTCAACGCTGAAGATATCGAAGATACCATTATCAGAACCAAAGAACGGCTGCGCAGCATACCCAACAAAGGTATTGGCTATGGTGCGTTGCGGCAAAGCGGTCAATTAGACGTGACCTTGCCAGGGGTCAGTTTTAACTACTTGGGGCAATTAGGCACCGGTACCGGTAACGACCAAACGGCAGATTGGCAGCTATCCGGTGGCAATAGTGGCGCCATGCTCGCCCCGGGTAACAATGATGGCGTAATGCTGAGCATTAACGGGGTGGTGCAAGATGGAGTGTTGCAATTTTCCATTGGTTCGCGCTTGTCAGATGGTCTCACCCAGAACTTTGTGGCGTCCTTTACTACCGCACTGAACATGGTCATTGCGCAAGGGCAAAGACAGGCTGATCTCGGTAGCGTTAAAACACCGGATGATTATGGCGTGGGAGGCTTGAGTGTCGATCGCTTACGCAGTATTCAGCAAGATGCAGACAAACAGGCGAGTGACTTTGACAGTATTCAAAGCTCACAGCAGAACACTTTAGAGATATAGACCGGCTATAGATCCATATATAGACCGAGATATAAACCAAGATATAAGCAGAGACATAAATGATGTTGAAGTTAATTGCAGAGCTTAAAGAAAACAACGTATCCATTTGGGTCAGCGGCGAAAAGATTCAGCTTTCTTATGGAGACGAAGCGCCAGCGTCCGAGCTGATTGCCAGTATTAAAAAAGATAAAAGTGCGATCGTAGACTTTTTAAGTCAGCATAAAATTGATTCACAGCACGCCTTCCATCAATTTAGAGCGCCAACATCTACATCCGAGCGCATGCCCACCACGGCCGGTCAGCCAGAAGGTGGGGGGGCTGAAATTGAAGCTCTATTCCCTGCCTCAAGTTTGCAACAGGGTTTTGTTTACCATCATCTTAGTCAACCGGAGGATGTTGCTTACCGGGTTCAATTGACCTGGGATTACCATTATGAATTGGATATTGCGCTTTGGCAGCAAGCGTGGCGCTTGGCTTCTTTGCGGTACCCTGCTTTACGGACGGCGTTTGATTGGCAGGGGGAGATCCTGCAAGTTATTACCAGTGCTGCTGGGATAAAAGCTAAAAACTTCAGTATAGAAGACCTTAGTGCTACGCCCTCAGAGTCTCACGAGGCGCAGATTACCCAAATACAACAACAAGACCTGCAAAAACCTTTTGACCTAAGCCAACCTGGATTGATTCGGTTTACCGTGATTAAGCAGCATAGCCAGTTGTTTACCGTCATTAAAACCGAGCATCACAGTATTGCCGACGGTTGGAGCGGTCCTGTGCTGATGCAAACCGTGCATGCTTACTACGAAGCTTTGGTGCGGGGGCAGGTGCCAGATGTTAAGGCGGAAACCGCTTATTTGGCCGCACAGCAATGGTATCTAAAGCATCAGGATGCCACCCAGCAATATTGGCGTGAGGCCAAACAGCAGCTCGGTACGGCAAATGACATTAATCTGTTGCTGAGCCGTAAGCTGGACTTAAGTCTCGGCGCCCAACAGGGCAGTGGTTCCGTACAATCGACTGAGCAAGGCTTGAACTTAGAGGGCAGTGCCTATCGGCAGCTCAAGGCGATGTGCCAAAACCTGGGGGTGACCTTAAATGTCGCCGTGCAATTTGCTTGGCATAAACTCTTGCATAGCTATACCGGTGATGCGCAAACCATTGTTGGCACCACGGTGTCTGGACGGGATATTCCCATTGACGGTATTGAGTCGAGTGTGGGTCTGTATATCAATACCCTGCCATTGACAGTCTCGTGGGATGACGACAATACAATACAAGCGCAGTTGGCGCTTATTCAAAACCGTATTGCAGCCCTGAACAGTTACTCTCGTGTATCACTGGCCGATTTACAGAGCAATGGCGAGCGTTTATTTCACAGCTTATTGGTCTTTGAAAATTACCCGATGCCTGCGGGGGGGGGAGCTGAGGCTAGTGATCCTACCTTGGCCGAAAGCATGGTGGGTCGCAACGTGGTTCAGAACGTCGATTATCCATTGATGGTGCTGGCGTATGAGCAGCATGGCCTTGAGCCTGAAGACAGCAGCTTGATGATCAAACTTCAATATGGACAGAGCTGGCTGGATGATACTCAGGCCAAGCGCTTGCTGAATCAAATGCAGCAAATACTCACGGCGATGGCCGCGAACCCAGACCAAGCACATCAGGGGATCTCCTTGATCGATGAGCAGCAGCGTTCCGCGCTCTTGTCTCACCAGAATCACGATGACGATGACGATGACGATCGCGCTCATGATGATGTGCTTAGCGGAACCTTGCATCAGGTCTTTGAACAGCAGGTGCTTAAAACCCCCGACAATATTGCCCTCGTGTTGGGTGAGGAAAGCCTGTCTTATCGTCAATTGAATGAGCAGGCCAATCACTTGGCGCATGTGATTCGTGCCAGTCATTTGCAGCGTCACGGTCAAGCCTTGTCGGCAGACACCTTGATTGCACTGTACTTGGATCGCTCTTTGTCGATGGTGATCAGTATCTTGGCAGTGCTTAAGGCGGGTGGCGCTTATGTGCCGATTTCGCCTGAACATCCTCAAGAACGTGTCGGATTTATCTTAAGTGATTGCGGCGCAACATTGGTGCTCACCGAGCAAGCCCATTTACAAACACTGGATGAGTTGCTTACTGAAACAGGCAGCTTGGCAGTACTACTGACAGCGGATAATCTCGATGTGACTGCACAATGTGTATCGCAGGCGAACCCTGAATCGGTGAGTGGGCCAGATGATTTGGCCTATGTTATTTATACCTCCGGTACCACCGGACAGCCCAAAGGCGTGGCGATTACTCACGGTGCCAGTGTGGGTAGAAACCACAGCATGGCGCAGCGAGGGCAAACGGCCAATAATACCTATTTATTTAAAACGTCGTATATTTTTGATGTCTCGGTGTCTGACTTGTTCAGCCATTTGTCGGTGGGTGCCAAGGTGGTGATCACGCGTTCGAGCTTTGATGTGGCCGAAATTAAAGCCGCCATCAAACAGCACGCCGTCAATGCCTGTCATTTCGTCCCAGCCCAATTCTCAGCACTGTCAGCGGCGATGACTGAGAAACTAGCCCTAGACCAGTTATATTTCAGTGGTGAAAGTCTGTGTGCTGAGCAGCTTAGGCTGATTGATTTCTCGCGCACCCGAGTAGTGAATTATTACGGCCCTACGGAGACTGGAGAGGCGACCAGTTATTTGGCGAGCCGTGATAGCGACAATATTATCGGTCAGCCCTTTAATGGCGTTCGCGTATATGTGATGCAAAATTCGCAGCACTTAGCCCCAGTGGGTCTGCCGGGCGAGCTTTATATTAGTGGCGCCGGTTTGGCGCGAGGCTACCTTAATCGTCCCCAATTAACCGCCGAGCACTTTGGTGATAATCCATTTGCTAGCGAGCAAGATAAAGCCAAAGGCTATGGACGCTGGTATAAAACCGGTGATCTCGTGCGTTGGTTGCAGGGCGCGGATGGTGAATATAATCTTGAATACCTAGGGCGTAATGACAGCCAAGTAAAAATCCGCGGCTTTAGGATTGAGCTGGGTGAAATCGAACAGGTCTTGATGGAGCAAACGCAGGTGGAACAAGCGGTGCTGAGTGTTCGCTCAAGTCACCCCGAGGCACCTAGCGGAGGCGAGAAAGTACTCGCAGCGTATATCGTGACTCGTGAAGGTCAAGCCTTCGACGTCGATCAACTGTGTGCCGGGCTATCCGCAAAATTACCGGATTATATGCTGCCTACGACGTTTACCCAGATTGATAAAGTGCCGCTGACCATCAACGGCAAGTTAGACCGTCGGGCCCTGCCTGAGCCGCAAAGGCCAGAAGGGCAAGGCCACGTAGCTCCGCGCAATGACAAAGAAGAAAAGCTCTGTGCTATCTGGCAAAACATTTTAGGGCTGGCAGAGGTAGGTATTGAAGATAACTTCTTCCGTGTTGGCGGGCATTCCATAAATGCCATTCGCTTGATGGCGGCCATTCGTGAAGAGTTAGGCATTGATGTGCCTTTGGCCCTGTTGTTTGAATACCCCACTGTGGCCGAACTTGGCAGACATTTACAGGGCGGTTTGGTAGATGTGATCCCCCATGTTGAACAGGCGCATTATCCCTTATCTTTTGCTCAGGCGCGCTTGTTGTTTATTGAGCGTTTTGAAAAAGGCACCGACGCTTACCACATACCGTACTACGTCAAGTTGTCTTCTAATTCAGAGCTTGAGGTGCTGACGCGTGCGTTTAATTTAGTGATTAATCGCCACACTGTACTCAAAAGTGTTTATTTCGACCATGAAAACGGCGAGACCTATCAGCGAGTATTAAACGATGATGTGCTGATGCAAACGCGTCAACTTGCTGATGAAGATGCCTTAGCGTGTGAGCTTAAAGCCGATATTGCTCAGCCATTTGATTTGGGTGCCGAGCCGTCTGTGCGCCTGCATCATTATGATGTCGTCGCGAATGGCGAGCAGTACCTGTTGATGTTGTTCCATCACATTGCCTTTGATGGCTGGTCAACGGATATCTTTTTAGGCGAATTGGCAGAGGCGTATCAGGCGCTAACTGCAGGGCGCGAGGCCCTCCTGCCCGAATTGACTATTCAGTATGGCGATTATGCGTTGTGGCAAAAGGAGGTGTTGCAAGGTGAAAGCTTGGATGCTTTAGTTTCTTATTGGCAGCAGCAGCTCGGTGGTTTTGAGATCCTGGCACTGCCAACAGATCATCCGCGACCACTCAAGCCGGATTACCAGGGCCGAGATACAGGCTTCAGCCTTGATGCGAAATTGTCTGAGCAGCTGCGTGATCTAGCCAAAGCCGAGCAAACCACTTTGTATACCGTCTTGCTCAGTGGCTTTTACGTCACTCTGGCGGCTTTGACCGGGCAAACAGATATCGTTCTGGGGACGCCATCGGATAACCGTGATCATGGTCAAACTCAGTCGCTGGTCGGTTTTTTCGTGAATTCACTGGCGTTGCGGACACAAGTCAAACCAGATCTCAGCATCAAAACTTTGATTCAGCAGGTGCATAAAACCGTCACTCAGGCGAAGGTACATCAGGCCTTGCCGTTTGAAAAATTGGTTGATGTGCTGGATATCGAGCGCGATCTCTCCCGTCACCCGATTTACCAGGTGATGTTTACGGTGCAGCATCTTGGTGATGACAGTGGTGATGGTGAAAACAATCATTCAGCGCCAATAAGTCAATTGCCTTTTGAGTCGGCGCAGGCGAGCCAGCTACAAAACCTCTATAGCCCCGCCAAGGTGGATTTAAGTTTATTTTTAACGGATAGCCAGGACGACCAGCAAGGTAGTCAAATTTGTGGCGGCTTTAATTATGCCGTGAGTTTATTTGATGAGGCTACCATTGCTCGAGTGGAAGCGATGTACCAGCGCGTGCTGCGGGCCTTCGTTGACACCCAACAACAAACCCAGCCGCTTGAGCAGATCGAGCTGTTATCAGCCCATGAGCGCCACACCGTATTACACGAGTGGAACCAGACAAACGCCACTTACCCAGAAGGCACTCTGCACGCGTTATTTGAGGCACGAGTACAGGAAAACCCTGATGATATCGCCTTGGTATTTGAAGCGCAGCAGTTAACCTATCGGCAATTAAATACACAAGCGGATCAGCTGGCGCAGGTGATCCGAGCAAATTACCAGCGATCTTACGGCAAGCCGATGGCGGCTGATACGCTGGTTGCGCTTTATCTTGACCGCAGTGTTGATGTGGTGGTGAGCATATTAGCCGTGCTTAAAGCGGGTGGGGCTTATGTGCCAGTCTCTCCTGAAGCGCCCTTGGCGCGTGCGCAGTTTATTTTGGAAGATACCCAAACACCGCTGATCCTTACTCAGCAACGACACCAACAAACGCTGGCGACATGGGCGGATACGTCATGCACCCAAGTGATTATATTGGCGGTAGATGACTCTGCGACCTACTGTCATATGCCGCCAACACATCAGGAGGCGGATAGCCTGAAGTTCGTAAAGACCGGTGCAAAGGATCTTGCCTACGTTATTTACACCTCAGGCACAACTGGCAAGCCCAAAGGGGTGATGATCAGCCACCAAAATGTGGTGCATCTAAGCGCTGCGCAAAATGAACGTTTTGGTTTCGCCGATAGCTTGCGGGCTCTGGTGTTTGCGGATTTTGTGTTTGATGCCAGCGTGTTTGAACTGTTTTGCCCCTTATTGAACGGCTCGACCGTGTATCTGTGTAATGAATGCCAGCGCCACAGCCCTGAGGCACTAGGCGAGTTAATTAAACAAGCGCAGATAGAGTTGGCCGTGTTGCCACCAGCGATGCTGTCGCTGATGACTGCATCGGATTTACGTTCGCTAAAAACCTTAGTCACTGCGGGAGAGTCGCCCTCTCGGGAATTGCTTGAGCGTTTTTCTTGTTTAGGACAGTTTTCAGGACAATGTCGAGTATTTAATGCTTATGGGCCAACAGAAATAACCGTGTGCGCCACAGCAAATGAGTACCAAACGGGGGATTCGGCACAAAATATTGGTCAGCCCATTAATAATACACGCGTATTTGTTTTGGATGAATCGAAGCGACCGGTACCGATTGGTACTCCAGGCGAGTTATATGTCGGTGGCGCTGGTGTCGCGCGGGGTTATCTAAATCGGCCTGATTTAAGCGCCGAGCGTTTTATTGATAATCCATTTGCAAGCCAAATTGAGATCGCCAAAGGTGAGGCTCGCCTATATAAAACCGGTGATTTGGTGCGCTGGTTACCGGAGACCACAGGTGCATCGGCGCAAGCAGGCCGTCTGGAGTTTTTGGGTCGCAATGATTTTCAGGTGAAAATTCGCGGCTATAGAGTCGAGCTGGGCGAGATCGAAAGTGTTTTAAATGACTTGCCTGAAGTGGCGCAAGCGGTGGTGATTGATCGAAAACGCAAAGACAGCAGTACGCAATCGCAGACGTATTTAGCCGCTTACATTGTTATTGAACAGGATAAGCATATTGATGCCGAGACCCTTCAAGAGCGCTTGAAAGCCCCCTTGCCTGATTACATGTTACCGACTACGTTCACTTTTATTAGCGCAATCCCATTAACCATTAACGGCAAGCTGAATCGCAGCGCCTTACCCGAGCCTGAAATGGTGTCGCACGACAGCTATGTCGCTCCGAGTAATGCGCTTGAAGAACAGCTATGTGGTATTTGGCAAAGCGTATTGGGCATTGAAAAAATAGGGGTTGAGGACAACTTTTTCCGTATTGGCGGAAACTCAATCACCGCCATTCGCTTAACCAGTGTCATGCGCTCGGAACTGTCGACAGATGTGCCACTGGCAGTCTTGTTTGAGCAGCCGCGTATCTCCAAGTTAGCCCGCTATTTAGCCGAGCAGGTGATGCCTGAAATGGTGGTGATTCCGCATGTAGAGCAGACACACTATCCTTTATCGTTTGCCCAAGAGCGTTTATTGTTTATTGAATCTTTTGAACAAGGCACAGATGCTTATCATATTCCTTACTTGTTAAAACTACCAAGTAATGTCGATATCGCTTTGTTAGAAAAAGCGATTAATCAAATAGTCACACGTCATCCAGTGCTTAAATCTATTTATTTAAATGATGGAAGCCGGGGCAGTTATCAGTCTGTTTTGGCCGGTGATTTGAGTATAAAAACAAGCCCCTTGAACACCGTTGAAGAGTTTCTGTCGGCCGTTAAAAAAGATACCAGCCAGCCTTTTGATTTAAGTGGCGAAGCGCCAATGCGCTTACATCACTACCATGTAAATAGCCATGTAAATAGCCCAGTTAATTGCCCGGTGAATGGCAGTGAAGTGCAATACATGATGTTTTTGTGGCACCACATCGCATTTGATGGTTGGTCTAGAGATGTTTTCATGGGCGAGCTGAACGAAGCCTATCGAGCGCTCATGGAAAATCGTGCCCCGGTATTACCCACGCTCGACATTCATTATGGTGATTATGCTGTATGGCAGCGGGATTTCTTAAGTGGTGAAAACCTAGAGAATTTAACGGACTACTGGCAACAGCAACTCAGCGGTTTTGAAACGCTAGCATTATTATCCGACCATCCGCGACCAGCGCAAATAGATTACCGGGGTAAAGATTTTGGTTTTGAGTTGAGCCCTGAATTGTCCGAGCATTTGCGCCAATTGGCTCAGTCGCAACAAACCACTATTTATACCGTTTTACTGAGTGCATTTTACGTCACTTTGGCAACATTGACTGGGCAAAAAGATATTGTCGTGGGCACACCGTCAGATAATCGTCAGCATGCGCAAACCCAGTCATTGATCGGTTTTTTTGTGAATTCCTTGGTATTACGCGCGCAAGTTGAGCCGCAGCAAAGCGTATTAAACCTGATCGCGCAAGTGCACAAAGTTGTGACTCAGGCCAAAGTGCATCAAGAGCTACCCTTTGAGCAATTGCTCGATAT
>NVXL01000154.1 GCA_002746115.1 Alteromonadaceae bacterium | reverse complement strand
ATACTTCGATGGCATGGACTCCAAAGATGCTAAGCGTGCGCAAAAAGCGATAAAAGTTGCCAAGTTTATGCTTGATGGAGAGAAGCAAATGGCCTTAAAAAAAATCATTACAAACACTTATTCGGCGGCAGTATCAGCTTATCAGTCAATGGCTAGTATCCCGTATGTCGGCCCCTTTCTCGGTGCTGCAGCAGCGGCTGGAGTGGTTGCCTTTGGTTTGCAATCTGCAGCCCAAGTCGCAGGTGTTGCACACGGCGGTTTAGACCTAGTACCCAAGGAAGCCACCTATTTATTGGATAAGGGGGAGCGCGTATTAAGCCCCAGACAGAACCAAGATTTAACCAGATTTATGGACAGCGATAGTGGGCAAGGTGCCGCTGCCAATGTCGTGGTCAATGTTAACGAAGCTCCCGGGGTTGAAAACCAAGTCTCGGTCAATCAACTCAACGGTGAAACGACTGTGACGATCGACCAAAGAGTCAGAAATATTGTCGTGGATGAAATCCAGAACCAACAGGCGCCCGGTGGTGTATTGGATACCGGTTTTGCTATTTAAGCTCTAATTAACGGGGGACAAACAGTGCGGACGTTTCCAAACTATACGCCGAAGTGGGGGCTTAGCCCAAGCACAAAATATAAAATACTAACGACACGTTTTGGTGACGGTTATACCCAACGCGGGCGTGATGGTATTAATAACAAGCAAGAAAGCTATAAATGCACCTTCGAATTGCCTTTTGCTGATATTCAAAGAATTGCCGTATTTCTTGATGATCACTACGGCAGCGAAGCTTTTATGTGGGCTGCTCCAAATAAAACAGAAGCGCCTTTTACTTGCAAATCCTACAGCGGGCCTAAGCAAATAGGCCGAGCCGCGCCAAATCATGCTGAGACGTATTATTCACTGAGTCTAACACTGAACCGGGTTCACGATATATAACATTATGCCTGATATTATTGCGAGTACAGCCCAACAATCAAACTACGGGGCCTTGGTTAGTTTGTTTGTAATTGATGCGTCTGCGATAGAGCAATCAAATAGCTCTATCGCAGAAGAGGAATCAAATAACTCTACGGAAGAAGAAGAGTCAAATAGCTCTACGGCAGAAGAAGAGTCAAATAGCTCTGAGGAAAAATTTATTTTACGTTTTACACCCGGGCCATTTAACCAAGAGGCCGTCTTATTCGATGGGCAACCCTACGCGCCATTGCCCTGTGAACTTACCGGCTTAATTAAATCCTCAGCCGGGGCTATACCCTCTCCTTCGTTTAAAGTCAGCAATATTGCCGGACAGTTTGTTACCGCTGCGTTAGGTCTTGATAACCTTGTGGGGGCAACTATAACCCTGATTAGAACATTTGATCGATTTTTAGATACTGGGGAAAACCCAGACCCTCTGGCGAAATTCCCAGATGAAATATTTATTATCGACCAAATGAGTTCAATGGATAAGGTTCAAATCGTCTGGCAATTGGCTGCATTTAACGATCGACGTGGCACCAAATTGCCTCGGCGAAATATATTAAGAAATGCCTGTACACATCGTTACCGACGCCACAGTTCAGTAAGCGGTGAATTCGATTATAAAAAAGTGACCTGCCCCTACACTGAGACTGAGTCTTATGATTTACAAAACCAACTGACCACCCCAAGCGACGATCGTTGCTCTAAAAATTTAGCGGCTTGCAAGGTGCGTTTTGGTGAAAATGCATCGCTACCCTTTAGGGGGTTTCCTGGGGTAGCCCGCATGCGTGAGCGAGGATAGCGACATGAGTGTATTTAACGAAGAGGTGTTATCGCAGGCAATGCAGCATGCAAGCGACGTCTATCCAGAGGAATCCTGCGGAATTGTGGTCGATAAGCAGTATATAAAAGCGAAAAATATTGCCACGCAACCAGAGGATAGATTCGAAATTTCTAGAAATTTTCTGGAGACCTATAAAAGCAAAATAGAAGCGGTTATCCACTCGCACCCTGATGGCCCCTATTACCCTAGCCAAGCAGATATGCAAGGGCAAATTAGTAGTCAAGTGCCTTGGGGGATAATACACGTTGATAAAGGCCTTGCTAGAAAACCTTTTTTCTGGGGGGATTCATTGCCTATAGCGCCGTTAAAAGGTCGACCATTTCAGCATGGTATTAGCGATTGTTATTCCCTGATTCGAGATTATTACCGAATTAATAAAAATGTGGTTTTGGATGACTTTCCACGTGATTGGGAGTGGTGGAGTGATAAAAACTTCGATTTATACAATACTAACTTCCGTGGCCAAGGCTTTGAAATTATCGATCCGTCAGATGTTCAAGAGGGCGATGCGTTTCTCGCTCAGATACGCTCAAAAGTTATTAATCACGCCGGAGTGTATGTGGGCAAAGGCTTGATTTTGCATCAATTGGGTAATCGCCATGGTTATAGTGAGGCCAACCCAAGTTGTGAGCAACCCGTGCACATGTGGCAGCGTTTTATTCGCTATTGGGTCAGATTTAAGGGGCAAGAATGAAAACAGTTTTTTTACACGGTGCACTAGCCTCCTTGCTTGAAGCGGGGAAAATCGACATCGATGTACGCTCACCGTTTGAAGCCGTGAGATTTTTGTGTTCTGTGTTACCTGGATTTAAGAAAGAGTATTTCTCTGGCTCCTATTTTTTGAAAGTAGACGGTGTCAGCGCAGCGCTTGATCGAGCCAGTATAAAGCTGTCCTTTGGCGCTGCTGCCGGCTTGCATATTCTCCCCGATATGAGTGGAGCAAAAGCGGGAGGGGCTCCGGGTGGTAATTCACCTGACGCGTCGGATTACGAAAACCGCGAAGAGGAGAATTTAAGTGCGTTGTTTAACGGTGGTATTAACACGACTGAACAAGGTATTTGTGTTCCTGTGATATACGGACGCGTACGTCGTGCAGGTTCAGCCGTCATTTCTGCCGGGATAGCAATTGAGGAGGTCAATTTTCTGGGCGGCAATTTCCGGGATGCGGAGTGGCTGGAAGCTAATGAACAGGCGCGCGCCGGGCGTGGGGAATAAAAGGAAATACTATGTTCAATATATATGGCGAGAAGGGTAAGGCGGGAGGTGGTGCTGCTCGTGCGGCAGAAGAGGATCCCAATACGCTTAAAAGTGTCGCAATTGCCCGTGTGATTGATTTAGTGAGTGAGGGGGAGATCAGTGGTTTGATTGCACAGCCAGTCACTGGTAGTGATGAACCTAGTGTGCTGCGCTCAGTTTACCTTGATGGTGTCCCGTTACAAAATGAAGATGGTAGCTTTAATTTTGATGGGGTTGCAGTTGAAACTCGCGAAGGCTTGCCTGAACAATCTTATATTCCAGGGTTTTCGTCGGTTGAATCTGAAAATGTTGTTGATGTCGAAGTCCTGCAAAATACACCAATTAGCCGTTCAATTACTAACGCTAATGTGGATGTTGTAAGGGTTAAAATCGTCTTGCCATCACTAACATCGAGAGACCCAGAAAATGGCGATGTGCATGGTCATAACGTCACTATAGCGATTGATAGTCAAAGAAATGGAGGTGAATGGTCAACCATTGTTCGCGCCACTATTAGAGGTAAAACTACTAGTGACTTTGAGCGCGCATATCGCATTCCAAAGCCCGAAGGGGGAACGCCTTGGAATATTCGCGTGCGCCGTGTATCGGAAGATTCTGCGGAAGATTCGACCGTAGATAATCGTAGTTTTTTTGGTACTTACACGGAAATAATCGAAGCAAAACTCACCTACCCAGACTGCGCATTAATCGCCATGACGATAAACGCCGAAGGTTTTGGCGATAAAGTGCCAAAGCGTGAGTACGATATTCGTGGAATTGTTTTGGAGATCCCATCAAATTACGACCCCGAGACCCGTACGTATACAGGCATTTGGGATGGCACATTTAAATGCGCCTGGACGGATAATCCCGCTTGGTGTTATCACGATATGGTGACCAATGATCGCTATGGCTTAGGCGAGTTTATCGATAAAGACAGCGTGGATAAAGGCCGCTTGTATCAAATATCCCAGTACTGCGATGAGTTAGTATCGGATGGCTATGGTGGTATGGAACCTCGCTTTACCCTCAATGTGCAAATTCGTAAACGTGAAGAAGCCTATACCTTAATACGCAAGCTGGCCTCTGCCTTTCGTGGTATTACCTACTGGGGCAGCGGCTCGATGATTCCTGTGCAGGATGCCCCGGCAGATTACGAATTTATCGCTAGCCCGGCGAATGTTGTCGATGGAAAATTCCAATATAAAACTAAAAGCTTAAAACTCACTAGCACTGCGGCGCTAGTAACTTACAACGACCCCGACGATGGTGAAAAAGCGAATATAGAAGTCTTTGAAGATACCGAAGCGGTGGCCAGGTTCGGATGGCGACAAAAAGATATCGTGGCGTTTGGGTGTAATTCCCGGGGCCTCGCACGGCGTGTAGGCAAGTGGGAGATCGAGCACGATCAGCAGGAACGGCGCATGGTGTCCTTTACTGTCGGGCTGGACAACTTCAACGTGCAGCCTTTTTCTATTATTGCTATCCAAGACCCACTGATAGCTGGGCTTAGATTATCTGGTCGCGTTAAAAGCGCCACTGCCACCACGGTATACGTAGATCAACTGCCGCAAAATTTGAACCTGAGTTACACTTACAAGCTGACCTATGTAGCCGAGGACGGCAGCATTGTAGAGACTGACGTGGCAAGAATTAACCCGCGCCTAAATGCCATTACCCCGCTTACGCCTTTAGCTACGCCCCCCAAACCGTTTACTGTTTGGATGATTGCGTCAGAAGAGGTTCAGTTACAATTGTTTCGGGTTACCTCGATTCGTACAGGTAAAAACAATACCTTTAGCATAGACGCCGAACAACACGACCCGAATAAGTACGAGCGTATTGAAAAGGACATGGTCTTTGACGCGCCTGATTTTAGCGACCTGCCCAGCGGCCCCATTGGAGAGCCGAGAAATCTACGTATCCAAGAGTCTTTGTACCGCGATGGCGTGGTCATTAAAGTGGCAATAACGGCATCAGTCACGGCCGCAAGTGACCCAAGGGCAACGATGGTGCAATTTCAAATGAAATCATCGTCGAACGATTCTTGGCGCCCTGCGCAAGTTGATAGTGAGCCTTTGGTTGAAATACGTGACGTACGTGAAGGCGCTGTTATTGCCATCCGAGCACGCACAATCAGTCGTATTGGTCGGCAAAGTGCTTGGATCGAAAGTGAGGACTATGTGGTGCAAGGTAAGACTGCGCCACCGGCGGCACCAATTGACTTTAATGCTGCGATACGACGCGACACGGGGGTATATTTATCGAAAGCACCTTCGCCTGATATTGACTATTCGCACACGACTTTTTCTGTTTTTGAAAGTGGCAGTGGCAATAGAATATTGGCCACAGTTTCAGGTAACACTTATCTTTGGGATAAGGTCAGAGCTGGGAATATCGTATTTAGATGCACGGATTATGATACGGGTGGACGCGCGAGTACCACGGTGAATACGAGCATTACAATCTCGCCTCCTTCAGCGCCTGTGCTTAGCGCAGTAATCAGTGGCAGCGTTGTCACCCTTTCTTGGCCTGTGGTTAGCGCAGATTTTGCTATTGCATTTTATAATGTTTATTCCCGAGGCGTATTAATTACGCAAACACCGGCCACTGATTTTGTGATCGATATTGATTGGCTCGATGAGGTCAATTTTCAGGTGGAAGCGGTGGATATCGCCGAAAATACTGGTGGGCGTGGCAGTGTTAACGTTGAGGTGCTTGCGCCTTTAGTGCCAGTATCTAGCGTGTCTTTCGAAGAAGGTGCGGCAAGACTTGTCTGGCAAAACTGTCGTACAACGCTGCCCATCGAGAATTATCGCGTATTGGATGGCGACGGTGTAGTGTTATATGAGGCACAGGCGAATAGCGTGCTCTTACCTGTTACTAGGCCGGGGAGCTATACGCTTGTCATTGAAGCTTTGGATACTGCCGGTAATATCAGCACTCAAACCGGCGTTCAAGTTAATGTTCTGTCACCAGAGCGACCGATCGCCACCGTCTCTTTTGAGGACGGCGCAGCAAGAGTTGTCTGGCAAAATTGCCGTACAACATTGCCGATTGAATCCTATCGCGTACTGGATGGCGGTGTTGTGTTATATGAGGCACAGGCCACGAGCGTGCTCTTACCTGTCTCATGGCAAGGTAGCCTTACCCTAGTAATTGAAGCCTTGGATACTGCCGGTAATATCAGTACCGAAACCGGCGTTGAAATTGATGTTCTGCCACCAGAGCGCCCGCTCGCCACCATCTCTTTTGAGGAAGGCGCGGCAAGAGTTGCCTGGCAAAACTGCCGTACGAGCTTACCCATACAATATTACCAAGTGATCAATGGCGACACTGTTTTACATGAGGGGCAGGCGACCAGCGTTCTATTACTCGTGACCTGGCCTGAGAATATTGGTATTTCTGTTAGAGCCGTCGATACCGCAGGTAATACCCTTGTGGGCGATGTTGTGGCGCTTGCTGTTTTGCCACCGGCACAGCCGGAGGTGGTGGTCTCTTTTGGTGATGGTGCTGTGCGCCTTGAGTGGCAAAACTGTCAAACAACCTTACCTATTCGTTATTATCGCGTGTTCAACGGCGATACGATACTGTATGAAGCGCAGGCAACAAGTGTGCTAATGCCGGTGACTTGGTTGGGCGATTTGCGTGTATCCGTTGAAGCGGTTGATACAGCGGGTAATCGTGCCGGTCGACTGAATGTGCACATTAACGTATTGCTGCCAGAACAGCCTGAGGTCAGTCTGTCGTTTGAGGATGGTACGGCTAGGCTCGCGTGGCAGAACTGCCGTACTACTTTACCGATCGAATACTATCGGGTGTTTGATGGGGACGAGGTTTTGTATCAAGCGCAGGCAACTAGCATTCTATTACCCGTCACATGGCTGGGCGGTCGCGGTGTCACCGTTGTAGCGCTCGACTCTGCCGGTAATACCAGTTTCGAAACAAGCTTTGTGATTAACGTGACGCCGCCGCGGCAACCGCAATTAAGCTTTAGTTACGAGGGCGGCAACGTGCGCATATTATGGCACGATGAGCATGTGCGAGAAACGCTGCCCCTCCGGCATTATAGAATTTACCGTGACGGTGCTTTACTCGATGAATCCAACGCGGCCAGTTATCTCGCTCCGGTGAATTGGAATGGCGAGCAAGTGTTTAGTGTTGTGGCTGTCGATTCTGCCGGAAATAACAGTGTGGAAGGTTCGACCACGATTAATCCGTCACCGCCATCTGCGCCAGCGGTCGATTTTTTGTTTGATGGCCAAAATATTATTTTTACCCTGACAATGGTGAGTGGCAGTTTACCCATTGATGGCGTTGTGATTCGTCATGCGTCAACGGTAATTGCTGAGGTGGACAGCCTCAGTTGGGTTTTGCCAGTGACTTGGGCGGGCGCTAGAAACTTTGAATTCATCGTCCGTGACACCGCAAACAATATAAGCCCGCCGACGCTATTGCAAGTCGACCCAGATGTACCCGGCACGCCTGTAATTAGCGGTGAATATATTGGGCGAGCGATTGTATTAAGCTGGCAAGATACGGCAACAGATTTAAATATAAGTCGGTATTTAATTCAAAACGGTAGCGCCGTCATTGAAGTCACACAACCTAACTATGCTTTGCCAGTCGATTGGTCAGGCATTCGTACATTGGAGGTGCTGGCGATTGATGTGGCCGGTAATCGTTCGGCATCAGGCACCTTTTTAGTCGCGCCTCAATCGCCTTCAGTTCCGACGGTACGAGCAAATGTTATTGATAACACGGTCACTTTTTATTATCAGTCAACACCCGGTAGTTTACCGATTGAAAGTTTTGAACTCCGGCGCACGGGGACCTCTGAGGTATTAACAAAAAGTGGTAGTGCCAACTTTACTACGATGCAGGATTTAGCCGCAGGCACTTACGTGTTTGATTGGCGAGCCGTGGATAGCGCGGGAAATACCAGTAATGCAAGCTCGGTGGCGGCAGCCGTGACCCAACCGCCTAACTACGTTTTACTCGCACAGTGGTCTGAGCGGGAGCAGGGTTGGAATGGCACTAGAACTAATTGCTTCGTGGATGGGCGTAATAGATTAATTTTACCGATTAACACTGTGGAGAATTGGCAAGAGCACTTTGTTAATAATCAATTGGCTTCACCGCAARASCAAATMGATGCGGGTTTTGAGCGATTTTTACAGCCTTCTATGAATAACGCACGTTATGTCATTGAGCACGACTATGGCACCGTGCTGAACGATGCGTTAATTTCTGTTATCAGCGCCCCGGCCGTTTTAGATGGGCAGGTGACGCAGCGTGTCCTCTTATCCTATAGCATTGATGGTAATACTTGGACCTCTGCTGACCTCGGTAATTTACAAGTCAGGGGGACAAACTTTAGGTTCGTTCGGGTTGAGATTGATTTTATTGCAGAAGATAGTGATGACCTCGCCATAGTTGAAGATGTGATTGTTAAATTAGATAAGAAGCTGGTTAATGATGCCGGTCGAGGTGTTGCCGTCGCGGGTGACAATAATGGAACTTGGGTGGCATTTAATGTCGATTTTCTCGATACATTGAAACCTTCGGTAGATTATTTTGGCACCGAGCTTGTGGATGTTGTGGTYGATCATTTAGATCAACCTAACCCAGAAGGGTTTCATGTCTATATTTTCCGCCGTTCGGATGGACAGCGCTTGTCCGGCGATTTTTCTTGGACTGTTGCAGGTTTTGCAAGATCGGTAAGTTAATTAAAATCAAAATTAAGACCGAAATTAAAATTAAAGTTAAAATTTAAGCTAAAAGTAAAACAAAGGTAAAGGTGAATTATGGATTTTTCCTCTCCAGATGCGTCGGATAATTATATTAATATCCTTCCTGAAATTAGAACTAGCCATGACGATATTGCTCGCATGGATTATTCTAGTTCATCGAATATTCCGACTGGCGCTATTCAATGGAGTGCAACTAACGCACGTTTTGAAATATACGGCAGCGGCTCGTTTGAACCTTTGGCTGGCACATTTAGAATAAACGTTGAGTCGCTAAATGGGCATAATGAGGGCTTTTATCGTAACGCCTCTAATTTAAACAGCGGCACCGTGAATGCCGCACGTTTGCCTACTGCCTCGACTACGGCACGTGGAGCGGTTCAATTAAATACGGCAACCAGCAGTAGCAGTACCACTGAGGCGGCAACACCCAGTGCCGTGAACGCAGTTCGTGAACTTGTGGGGAGTAAAGCTGATTCTAGTCATGAGCATGGCGAGGCGGATTTACCTAATGCCACGACTCAGGGACAAGGCGTTGTCCAGTTAAATACCAATTTTGATTCAACTAATAGCACCATGGCTGCAACGCCGAGTGCTGTTCGAGGCGCTTATACGAGTTTGGATGCAGCAAAAGCGGACAAGTCACATTTACATGACGCAGGTGATTTGCCGGATGCTTCAACATCGGGGCAGGGGGTTGTGCAACTGGAAAGTAGTTATACAAGCCTCAGTACTTCGCGCGCGCCAACGGCTAATGCTTTACGAAATGCATATAATGCCTTGAGTGCAGCAAAGGCAAATAGTACCCACTCGCATGATGCAGTTGATTTGCCTGATGCGTTAACTACCCAAAAAGGGATTGTGCAGCTCGATAATACTTATACCAGCAGTAGTACATCACGCGCAGCGACAGCGAATGCGTTGCGAAGTGCTTACGATGATTTAAATGCGTCTAAAGTTGGGGCGTCGCATTCGCACGTGGAGGGTGATTTACCGGATGCTTCAACTACTGAGCAGGGGATTGTGCTGCTTGATAACACTTATACCAGCAGTAGCACGTCGCGCGCGGCGACAGCAAATGCATTACGAAGTGCTTACGATGATCTAAATGCTTCGAAGGCTAATGCGTCGCATACGCA
>NVXL01000153.1 GCA_002746115.1 Alteromonadaceae bacterium | reverse complement strand
CACTGTTTACCACGCTGTTCTAGGTAATGCGTCAATCTCAAAAGGTACGGTAAAGATTCTTTTTTATCTAGACTAAATATATTTTCATGATCACCACTAAGGCTGCAACTTGCCCCTCGATCATAAATGGCTTGGCAACATTCCCCGCCCGAAAAATCAAGCCTAACAGAAGCTTGATCAGCTTTATCCCGAATAACAGCTTCTTGTGCATCATCTTTCAACCGGTCAATTTTACCTGTCAATGCTAATTCAATAGCCTCAAATATAGTCGTTTTCCCTGTACCATTTGGAGCCAGTATAATAGTTGCACCCTCACCAAAATCAACATTCACCTCGTCAGCAAATCTTCTGGTATTTTTGATCCGAATTTTATCTAGATGCATAAAACTACTCCCCCCCGAAAATTACATCAGCCAAGTCACTGCCTGACAATTCAAGGAACGCTTTTTTCCACTGAGACTTTACATCCTCAGTAAGCCAATCATACTTATCAGCGGTTTTAGTTAAAGCTTCCTCTAGTGGGTCATTGGCATCTATGACCCCGCCAGCACTCACAATTTCTTTGATGAAGGTACGAGAAACAAACTCACTAACATCCTCTCCCGGCAGTAACACATATTTTCGGCAGAACTGCTCTGTTGACTCAATTCTTAAACATTCCTCTGTACTTACTTCACCGCGAAACATCAAAAAAAGATATAAATCAGTGTTTTCACTCCGCAATAAAAATTCTTTTATGGTAGCCACCCACCGGATCACTTTCCTAATATTTTCTTTTAGGATAATTTCATTGTCAGCTTCGGCTTCTGCAAAAACCAAGGTTTTCCAGCTCGCATTACTCCGCTCACGACGCTTAATCCTCATAATCTTCCCTAGCCCAGCCTCCTCACCGGCGAGGCTCATTAAGTCATCAACACTCTCATCATTTACGCTCAATTCAAATCGACTACCTGCCGCATCTGCAATTGCAGCCCAAACATCATCTAATATCATCCTACTGCTACCCCTTCGACACCAGTGCTGATTTCACTACGGTGCCTTTTTAATTCACCTTTAATGTACTCGCTTATCTTTTCAAGATCGCCCTGCTTGAGTAATTTTCTGAATATCGAGTGATTTGTAATGAGTAATTGTGGGTATCGTGGCTGTGTCATATTAGCTACTTTGTCAAGGTTTCCGGATATATCATCTTCAAATATTTCGGTATTCGTTCTAGTTGATTGTGACAAAATTATGATCTGTCCGTTTTTTTCTGACTCAAGGAGCTGGCTAACATGTGATTCATCATCAATTTCTACCACCTCATCATTATCAGCAGATCCACTCCAATACGCCAAACCAAAAGCAACCATATTAAGATCGTACCTTACAGAATCCCAGCTATTAATATGATCATCATCACTCAGACATACGGATACCACTAACAAATGATAGATAGCATCCCTCAACAGTGACACCGTTTTTGGGCCAACCCGATTTTCTGCTGATATACGCTTTCCCTCCGCTGCGGGACCTAGAATTCGTGAAAACAGAGCCCCCTGATTTTCTGAATCATAGTCTAAAGTTTCACGCCACAACCCCCACCGATCCTCGACTTTAGATCTCAGATTTCCAGCCTTAGACTTTCTTATCTTTTCTGTAATTGCACCATCGACCAACCCAAATGTCAGGTTGTGCATTTTTTCGTGAAGTTCTTTGGCAAACGCCTCTATTTCGCCAATTTTTTTTAGCGATCTATTTTCACCTTCCGGTGCACCTTCCGAACTTTGAATTATCCTTAAACCGGATAGATCCTCTTCACCTAACCCGAGAGTCCCTCCCGTACTTTTTCCTGCCCTATTTACCCATTCGGTTTTATCTAAGCAATCAACATGCATAACACCTACTGGGTGCAATGATAGCCGTATGAGACTGCCTGTAATATCGCATTTCCCTGAATATCCAGAACCAAAAACCTTTAGCTCTCGCACGTAACTGTTATTGTCCGTCCATAACGCAGGAACAACAACCGAAGGCGCCTCGATACTTTTATTACTTGCTATATCGTTAATACCAGAAATATCCCAGCTCCTCCCAGACCAATAAAATCTCGTCCATCTTTTCGTATCTGACTTTAAGTGATTTGCTAATTCACTAAGTAAATGTCGAGGCCTAATGCTACCCGTATATGTAGTATTTTTTTTTATATAAAAGGATATTTTTTCATAAATCTCTTCAACATCCTCCCCCTTGAATACCCTCTTAAGCGTGTCAATTGCTCGTTCCTTTAAAGAAGACTCGCTATTGGTATATTCAATATCTAGGGCTTTCAGTATCGACAATATATTTTCATCATTCTTAATTCCACACCAAGTGGTTAGCCATTTCCTACAGTTTTCCATGTGTCCATCTTCAGAGCAAAGACTCCTCACCCCTTCAACCGTTGTAACGTCCTGCCTGATATGAATCGCAATAATATCATTCAAGTTTTTTACTTTAAAACCTTTTTTTATCGCTATTTCACCATCAGGAAATATTAGCCTAAATCTGCGCGGCAGGGCTTCCGAGTTATCCGTGTCGAGCCAACGCCCTAACGACTCAATAGCCTCATCCAACACCGATAAGCCTCGCTGCTCTGTCGAGTTACGTTTTTCGCTACGTAAACACTCATCCTTTCCGTTACCAAAATCAGTAGTTTGGCGCTTAATTTGAAGATGCGTTTGTTTAGTTCGTTCGCGAATGACGAAATCATCCCACTTAGCAATCCCTCCCTGTTCCCCACCAATCTCAACTACGTGTTCATCCCCACAAACAAATGACACCAACATTTTGGCGACATAATCCGCAGCTACCAATTTTTCATAATCATCCGTATGATTCAACCGAAGTTTTGCTAGCATCATTTACCCCCTAAGGTTTTACACAAACCCACAGCATCAGCGAGAATTCCGATCTCACCTTCGAGCCGAGTCAGAAAAGTGACCTCTTTGCCATGTACTAGCTGGAAGATACTCTCACAGGCTAATTCATAGCCTTTGTCCGAGCTTGGATCGACACGGCAGAAGATCCAAGCTCGGGCACGGATTTCAACTTCTGCGCAAGAGGCGCAGCTAACGGAGTGGGATACTGTCATGTATTGCCTTAGTGATTGCTTAACATATTCCATTCATTGTAGGAGGCGCAGTAAAATTGGACAACATTTTATAGCTCCCTCCGAGCACAAAAGTTTAAATTCACATCCCCAAGCCACATCGAACTACTATAAGCAATATGCTAAACCGCCTATATATGATCCTCATCGCCTCCAGTGTCATCTCCCCTACTGACTGCGGTGATTTTTCGCCTCAACCATCAAGGTCACAAAGGCGATCATTTTTGTAGCACCTTAGTCGGTCTAAGCGCTGGTATGCCCAGCTTAAGCGCCGCTAGCCATAGCTTTAATTACCTCACAATTGCAGTACATACCGCCCGATCCATTTATACTCACCCCTACCGACTCCGGTATCAGCGCTTACCCGGCAAGAATGGCGCCCCAACTAGAAAATTCGCTTGCCAGCTCTCCGCAAAAAAAGTAGCCTAATCTACTGGCTTGAATTTACTAAAAGGAATCGGCGCGCAATACCTTAGCGCCTAAAAGCGGGGATTCCACATATTCGCGTGCAGGAGCACCCTACAATGAACAGATATTTATCCACAGCCGAACGCAAGCTTATCGCTCAGCTATACAACCATCTAGATAAACAACCACAACGATTCAAGAGTCGTTACAAAAAAACCGCACTCCCCATCCAAACAAGCCTTATTAACGGCTTTTACAACATTGCGGCAATACCTCACTTAGCACCGTTGACCCTGCACCCTGAAAAGCCAGTGGCTAATCAAGCTCTAGTAACCCTATCAGTGCTTATTAAACATGTCTCCGATACTGACCTAGCTTGGCTCGACGAAGGCATACGCAGTGTGCTTTCCCGCTGCCGGTATCAACCATGGATGGAAAACTGGCAAAATATTAGGGCAAGCGATGTCGCGATAATTTCATGCTCCCCGCCTCACCTTTCGACTTTGCTAGTAATTCTCTGCTGCCACAATAACGGTTACGTACGAGAAGCCGCGTTACAACAACTACTGAAGACCGACCAAACGCTCTGTATACGAATGGCATACATCCGCGCAAACGATTGGGTCTCCGGCGTAAGCCACACGGCCTTACAAATACTCATCGGGCTGCTCCCCCAATTAGAACCTAAGGTTTTAGCATCAACCTTATTGCTATTAGACCAATTACGGCTGCGCCGCCGACGGAATCACTCCGAGCTTGTTGAAAAAGTAGAACTGAAACTTCAAAGTGAACGCGGACTCGCCAGCCTTATTGACATAATAAAACAATCCGACTTTCGACTAGCTCGCTCAGCGTACAAGCTAGCGGCCTCCTTTACGAAAGATATCGAACCTCTTTTAATTATTGGTAAAAAGCACAGCGACTCACTTATCCGTTACTGGGCATTAGATCTAGGCCAGCAATTCTATAAAGGCGACGCACTACTGCAATTTATTCGGATATTTTGCAACGACACCTTAGCCCCGCTTCGTAAAAAAGCACTATACGCGCTGATAGATGAGTTCCCCCAGCAATCGACCTCAGTGCTCAAGATGAACTTGGCCCACGAAAATAAAGGTATTCGAGAAATTGCATGCTTTTACTTGAAGAAACAAATAGATGAAATTAATATTTCCGAGTATTACCGCAGCACCTTAAAAACGGCCAACGAAAATGAATTATACGGGCTGATCTCAGGCTTGGCTGAAACGGGCGACAGTTCAGATTGGAAGTTAATTAAGGACTACGAATATCACCACCGACCAAAAGTCCGAAAAGCGGTTATCTTATCAACTTTACAACTAATGAAAGAACCGCAAGACTGGCTACACGCTAAACTAGCGAGCGACACCCCGGCAGAAGTCGCCGCTGCCGCAACGACAATACGTACACTAAATAATGCCAACTTCGATACTTTAGAAGAATTGTATCACCGCAACGTTAACAACTTTCGAGGGCGTGCAATACTAAAGATCATCGAGAGAGGCGACAAATGGTTGATGTTAAAGGTAATCCTTCAATCTTGCTGCAATGCGACTCCAGATTCTGCAGAAGCAACAAACGAATCACTACGTCGCTGGCACCTCAAACATGGTTGCCCTCATTATTATGTCAAACCCGACAACAGTTTTCTTGATCTACTTTTGGATTTATCCACCTTGGTATCGGATGAATACTCACAATCAAGTGAGTTCAAAGAAACAAAAGACCTCATCGTGTTTTTGAGAAATTTAACGCTATAAATGTCAGTGTATTATGTGAGCGCCCCCAATTAACTTATTTAAATTCTGTTTCAAGCAAACTTAACCCAGATCAACAATCACCCTAGACATTCCCCGCAAAAAAGCCGTTGAATAAAAGGTATGAATGCGCTTATAAATCATCTACTGGGTAGCATTCGTGACCTCCTACCCATAGCTACATCCTTCTTTCAAGTAGTTGTATTGCAACAACCACTGCCTAACATTGACGAAATTTTATCTGGCATCCTAATGGTTGTCATAGGTTTAAGCCTCTTTATTCACGGCTTAGAAATGGGCTTATTTCCCGTGGGGAAAAACATGACTCATGCCTTTGCGCGTAAAGGCAGTGTCGCTTGGTTACTATTATTTTCTTTTTGCCTTGGCTTCGGGACAACCATAGCGGAGCCTGCACTTATCGCAGTTTCCGCAAAGGCGGCAATAGTTGCTGCTGAAGGCGGAATGATTGCAGATACTGAGCAAGCTAAAAATACTTACGCCACAGGCTTGCGAATGACCGTTGCCCTTAATGTTGGTTTCGCCATTTAATAGGCGTACTTCGAATACTAAAAAGTTGGCCACTTAACATATTTCATTCATTGTAATAGCCACATCGACTACCATAAGCAACATGCTAAACCATCTATACATGATCCTCATCGCCTCCAGTGTCGTTTGCGCCACTTTGCTGGCCGCAGTGATTTTTCGCCTCAACCATCAAGGCCACAAAGGCGATCACTTTTGTAGCACCTTAGTCGGCCTAAGCGCTGGCATGCTCAGCTTAAGCGCGGCCAGCCATAGCTTTATTGCCACGCAGTTGCAGCACATCGCCCTCGCGACCCTGCCCGACCCGTTTATGCTCATGCTCGGCCCACTCCTGTATTGGCGCTTGCAACGCCTACTCGGCAAGGCGCATTCGTCTTTAGTATTTTTACTACAACTACTCCCAGGTTTACTGGTATTACTCCTAGTCCTGTATTTATTTAACACAGCTCCCCTAACCCACGCACAGCAACATTTCAGCATCGGCTCCGAGTTTTTCGCTTTTGCCCATGTTTGGTTGTATTTTTGGCTATGCTTTTCTGCCCTTCGCCAATACCAGCATCGTTTAAAAGAACAACATTCCGCTATCGATGCATTAAAAGAAGAGTGGTTAGGGCGGGTCATTGGTGCCTTGGCTTTTGCCTACAGCGCCATGGGGCTGATTTATCTGCTCAACCACACATCACTCTCATTTAGCGTCAACCAAAGCTTAGCGATAGTGATGGCAGGCTTAACGTTTTATGTCGTATTCCAAAGCCTGACTCAACCCGGCTTACTGATATTAGTACCCGAGCCTCTAACACCACAGGGCGAGAAATATCAAAAATCCGGTTTGGGTAAAGACGGGATTGATAGCTTATACGACGCACTGCAAACACTGATGCAAGAGCAGCGCCCTTACCTAGAAGCCGAACTAAACGCCGAGCAACTCGCGACGCTTTTGGGCGTGAGCAAACAGTACCTATCGGAAGTCATCAACACGGCAAGTGGTTTGAGCTTTTATGATTACGTGAACGGCTATCGAGTCGAGGCGGTAAAACACATGCTGCAAAACGATAACACACGCGCCCTGTTAGATATCGCCATGGATTGTGGATTTAACTCCAAGGCCAGCTTCAACCGAAACTTCAAAAAAGTCAGTGGCCTTACCCCGGGGCAGTACCGACAAAACATCGCTGAAACCACTGAGCAATCTTAAGGTTTTTTACCCCCACGCTTCCTATAAAAGAAGGCTCATCCCATCGGCTGAGTCGATAAACCGTGGCTTTTCGCCGAATATAGCATTTTTAAAATGTACGCCGATTGATACCGTAATGATACGGATTTGTTAGGCCTCATGATGCCATTATTCAGCACATAGCGAGGAAGCACTAGGTGATCAAACTATCTCAGGTAAGCAAACAGGTCAGCAGCACTCAAGACAGCCAACAAAGCATCATTCACCCCACCGATTTACACATTGCCGAAGGCGAGTTCGTCACTATTTTAGGCAAGTCCGGCAGCGGTAAATCCACTCTATTGAACTTGATCGCGGGCATTGATGTGGCAAGCTCCGGTCAGATCAACATCGCCGGGCAAAACCTAGCCGAGCTAAAACCCTCGGCAATGGATCGCTGGCGCGGTCGCCACGTGGGTTTAGTCTTTCAGTTCTTTCAACTAATGCCCACCCTTACCGCCCTCGAAAACGTGGTACTAGCCATGGATCTCAGCGGTCGGCTTAAGCGCGCCGAACGGCGGCCACGTGCCGAAAAATTGCTAGCACAAATGGATCTGCAAGATAAACTAAGGCAATTCCCCGGCACCCTTTCCGGCGGTGAGCAGCAGCGTGTGGCCATCGCTCGCGCCTTAGCCAATGACCCCATGCTGATATTAGCCGACGAGCCCACTGGCAATCTAGACTCCCGCAATGCTGAGCTGACCTATGAATTATTCTCGCGCTTGAATCAAGCCGGTAAAACCGTGGTCTTGGTCTCTCACGACCGAGAGTGCACCCGTTACAGTCAGCGCAGTTTAGAGATGTGTGATGGCCGCATTAAGGACACGGAGGCGACAACAAATGCTTAACTGCTTAGCACTGAGCCACTTAAAACCCAACTCATTAATACTCAAACCCCTGCGGGATATGCAACACGGTGCTTTTCGCACGGCAATGGTGGTATTTGCCATCGCCGCCAGCACCTTTACCCTAGCGGTAGTGCTGTTTACCGGGGATGTACTTAAGCGCTCAATAAGTGAAAACTTTTTAGCTGCCTACCCTGCGGACTTACAGTTACAGGTAGCGAAATTTCCGGACAAATCCCTGTTGACTGAAGATGTTAAGGCTAGCCAGTTCCGACGAAAATTTACTGCCGAGGTTTTGCTGGGCGGCGAGCAACGCAAACGCGCCCTTGTTTACGTAGTACCGGATATTGCCAATATGCAAGTGGATCGGCTCACTCTGGTTTCTGGGCGCTGGCCAACTCAAACGGAGGATATACTGGTTGAGCGCCAAGCGCTGTCGTATTTACAAGCCACTGCCGGTCAAGCCATTACACTTAAAATCGGCACGCAAACGCTAGCGTTTAATCTACAGGGCGTAGTTTACGATGGTGTTTTACCGCAAGCCGAGTGGGAAAATATTGCCTATTTATATATTAGCGAGACGCAAGCTCAAGCATTGGGTTTAGTAGGTGGCACTAAGCAAGTGGCATTGATTTTAAATAGCGAGAAGAATGAGTCGCATGGTCATACTAGGCTCGACAAAATCATAAAAACCCTGCAAGCTCAGGGCACTAATATTTTAAACAGCCAAGCCAACCTTCAAAAACAGCATCCTCACGCCAATATAACCAATAGCTTATTTTTATTGCAAACGGCCTTTGCTCTATCTGTCATGTTATTTAGCAGTATTTTGGTATTCAATATGTTTAACGCCCAGATTCAGCAGCAACGGCGCGAGTTAGGCGTATTAAAAGCCATTGGCGCCGGGCGCGGGAAGATATTAATTTTATTTCTGTGGCCGGTGGTTTTGCAGGCAATTCTTGCGGTAATAATCGCTTTACCACTGGTCGCTTGGGTGGTACCGATATACGTTAATGCGCTAGCGAAGATGCTAAACATTGACATTATTAGCTATTGGCCYTCACTCACCCATACYTTGACCTTAATATTTGGCGCTGTGGCCTTACCGGTTTTTRGTATTTTTTGGCCATTAATCGCTGTCGCTAAAAAGCCAGCATTGTATTTTTTGCAAACTCAACCAGCTTCACACACCTACGCATCAAGCGTTACTTGGGTCGCAAAGCTGAGCCGATGCTTAAACGCCAGCCTTAGCCGCTGGCCTACCAGCCTGTGTTACGCCACTCGTAATACCCGAAGAAACCCCAAGCGCTTTACTCTCACGACCTTGGTAATTGCCATCGCCATTGCTACACTTATCTCTAGCTTTAATGTCTCCGAGTCAATGCGTTATACCGTTGCGCAGCAGCATAAGGCAACACACTGGGATGTGGATTTACGCTTTGCTAACCTTGACGATGCAAGCCGTGCCCAAGCTTGGTTTAAGCAGCAGCCCGCAGTGTTTAAAATAAGTGAATATCAATCTCGAATTCTATACAGGCAAACCCTGCACCTGCAAACCAAAGAAAAACAAACTGGCGGGGATCAAGGGGCTGGCATTCGCTTAATTCAAAGTCAGGCTAAGGTGTTTACACCGCGTTTATTAAAAGGCCGAAATTTAAGCCCTAGCGGCATCACTCTGGAGGGTGAAACAGAGATATTACTCGATCAAAAAAGCCATCGATTATTAGGCTCACCGGCATTAGGCGAGCCGTTAAATTTAACTTCAGATAACAACAAGATGTCTTTTGCCCTTGTTGGGGTATATAAAAATATCGGCACGGCCACCGCACTAGCCGCAAGGGAAGATCTCACCCAGGACAAAAATGGTCTGTTTATCACCCTGAATGATCGTACAAAAAAATCTGCCAATCAACTATGGAAGGGTTTTCAGCAATATAACGAGGCACAAGTAGCATCGCTCACATTAGACGTAAGCGCCAAACGCCTACGCTGGCAGAAAACAGCGGTGCTTGAAGATCACTTTGAGATTTTGTTTTTAATGTTATTGCTACTTAGCTTAGTCGTATTTTTTATCGCGGCTAATGGCGCGGCTTTGAATGTGATGTTAAATACGCTGGAACGCACTCGCGAGATTGCCACGCTACGCGCGATTGGGGCTAGCAGGA
>NVXL01000152.1 GCA_002746115.1 Alteromonadaceae bacterium | reverse complement strand
GTGGTGAAAATTCGCGAAATTGCCCGAGGTGATGCGCAGCTGCATGAGCCGGTAGCCGTTGATGCGCCCATTGTTCGAATATTTACTCGCTTGTTTAATTCTTATCAGTGGCAAAAGCCACTCGATGCCGCCGGCATTAAGCATACGGCGCAATTATTAACACAGCACAATTTACGCTAGCTTAATAGCAGCGTCAGGAAAGTTAGGAGAATTATTATGAATTTACGTCGTTGGAGTATTGCCGTCACTATTGTTGTGACTAGCATCGGCTGCTTAGCATTTATCAAGTTTCAACAGGTACAAGCCGCCATTGCCTTTGGTGAATCTTTTCCTGAGCCGTCTGCCACGGTAGAAACATTGCTGACTCAATCATCAAATTATCAACCCACTTATCAAGTTACAGGACAGATCCGAGCAATCCAAGTCGTGGCTTTGCATAACCAGCTGCCTGGCGCGATTGAGCAAGTTAATTACATCGCTGGCGGTTATGTTAAGCAAGGACAGTTATTGATTGCACTCAATACCAGTCAGGAGCGAGCGCAACTACAAGCGGCCAGCGCTTCACTTAAGTTAGCTAAATCAACGCTAGAGCGTAATAAAAAACTATTTAATAGTAACAAAGTGAGTCAACAGTTGGTCGATTCAGCATTGGCTGATTATCAGGTTAGCCGAGCTAATATAGCGAACTTGGAAAGCGTCATTAGTAAAAAACAAGTTAGTGCGCCTTTTAGTGGCACCGTGGGACTAGAAACCTACGAAGTTGGACAGTTTCTAAGCGCTAATACCAACCTAACGACCTTGATTGATGACAACAAAGACATGTGGGTCGACTTTAAATTACCACAGACTATGAGCAAATTATCACTTGATACCCACCTTGTGATTAAAAAAATCAGCCAATCGGCTAAGCCGAAAATAATGCCTGCAACGGTTATCGCCAAGAATAGCCAAATGGATATTGCATCACGGCACTTAAGCTATCGCGCGAAAATCAATGGTAGTCGCCATCTGTTATCGCATAATGAATTAGTTAAGGTCGTGATCCCTACCACTTCTGAGCAAGTGGTGATGGTGCCAAACTCAGCCATTGTTAGAGATCCTTTTGGGTCTTTTGTCTTTGAATTGATTAAAGATGAGCAAGGGCAATATCGAGCGAAAAAACGTGATGTTGAATTGGGGCAACGTGACGGTGATAATCATGTGGTGCGCCAGGGTTTAAAGAACGGCATGTTAATCGCGACCATCGGCGCATTTAAATTAAGACCGGATTTGCTCGTTTATACCGATGAAGCGAATAAAGCAGCGACGATTTTATCCGATGTTGGGGGCGTAAAATAATGAGTGCCGCTCACGAAAACAACAAGTCGATCATGGATATCTTTGTCACCAGACCACTGTTGGCCATTGTCTTGTCGCTGTCGATAGTCATTGCGGGCATTTATTTATCGAGCAGTATTTCGGTGCAGCAATTTCCAAAAATTGAAAGCACTTCCTTGGTGGTTAACACGGTTTACACTGGCGCCTCAGCGGAGGTGGTTAAAGGGTATATTACCGAACCTATCGAGCGTGTTGCCTCTACTGTGCCGGGCGTTGATTATGTTGATTCAGCAACGATAGCTGGCAGTAGTAGGGTCACCGCTTGGTTAGACCTTAACTATGACTCAACTGCCGCACTGGCAGAGCTTACCGCTCAGCTTAGTCAAATAAGATTCGAACTGCCTCAAGGGGCACAAGATCCTGCGATATCGGTGGTGCGTGCCGATAGAGCAAACGCGTTATTCTATTTGAATATTGAGTCTGGCGATATACCACGGAGCAAGGTTAACGATTATTTTAGTCGTAATGTCATTCCTGTATTAAGCGATATTGATGGCGTGCAAAAAGTTACCCTTGAGGGGGGCCGAGACCCTGCAATGCGCATATGGATAGACTCTGACAAGCTTGCCGCATTTAATATTAGTGCCAGTCAAGTGTTAGCCGCGCTGCGAGAAAACAATACCATTGCCACGCTTGGCTACAGCAAGAATAACCGGCAGCGTATTGACTTAATGGCCAACACATTACTAAGCACAGTGGAAGAATTTCAACAATTGGTGATTGTAAGTATTGATGGCACGCAAATCAAATTAGCCGATGTTGCCATTATCGAAGAGGGAGAAGAAGAAGGGCTTGGTGATGCCCGTATCGATCGCAAGCAAACGACCTTTATTGGGGTGTGGCCGCTACCTGGCGCGAATGAAATAGATATCGGCGACGCGCTTTATAAAAAAATCGATGATTTAAATCAACAGCTTCCTGATAAAATACGTATCGAGACCAGCTATGACGGCACGCTATATATGCGAAACGCAATTAAGGGGATATTTACGACGCTACTTGAAACGGTATTTCTGGTGGGTATTGTGGTGATCTTAATGATGGGGTCGATAAGAAGCGCGCTGGTGCCACTGATCACCATTCCTATTTCGATTTTAGGCGCAATTGGTGTGATGTCGTTAATGGGGTTTTCGCTTAATCTATTGACCATTTTGGCCATTGTTTTATCGGTTGGTTTAGTCGTGGATGATGCCATCGTTGTGGTGGAGAATGTGGCGCGGCAGATGCGCGAGGGAAAAGGACGTTTTGAGGCCGCACTAATTAGCTCGCGTCAGTTGCTTGTGCCAGTGATCGCAATGACCTTAACCTTAGCGGCAGTATATGCGCCGATTGGTTTTTTATCTGGGCTGACAGGTTTCTTATTTAGAGAGTTTGCCTTTACCCTTGCTGTTGCTGTGCTGATCTCTGGGCTAGTCGCAGTGACACTCTCTCCAATTATGAGTGCATTTGTTTCACCTCAAGGCGGGCGAGAAGGTAAATTTACCCTCGTGATCAACCGTTATTTTGAGCGTTTACAGCAACAGTATGTCAGCGCATTAGATACCCTGTTAAGCTGGCGTGCCCAAGTAATGTTTTGTGCCATCATCTTTAGTTTACTAGTAGTGCCGTTTTATTTGTTATCACAGCAAGAGCTGGCACCAGTAGAGGATCAAGGCGAAATCAATGTCGTGGTTACCGCGCCACCCGAAGCCTCGTTAGAGTATACCACCAGTCAAATGTTCCAAGTAGCCGATGTTATGAACAACCTCGATGGAGGGAAATTCACCTGGCAAATCGTGTTTAAAAATTCCGGCTTTGGTGGTGTTGCACTCGAAGACTTAGACAAACGTGAGAAAACTGTGCATCAAATGCTGCCGCAGTTATTTGGTCAGCTTGGCGCGGTCAGTTCATTAAATTTGTTCCCGATATTACCTGCGGCGCTGCCGACTGCGGGACAGTTTGATGTCGAAATCGTGATCCGTGCCAATGATAGTTATGAAAACATGCTGGGATATGCACAACAAATTATCAATAAAGCGTATCAGTCGGGAAGCTTTATGTTTGTCGATACTAATTTAAAAATCGATTTGGCACAGAGTCAGCTAGTCATCGATAAAGCAATTATTGCCGATTTAGGTTTAACCGTTACAGGGATTAATGAGCAGTTAAGTGTTTTATTATCTAATGATTTTGTCAATCAATACAACGACAACGGTAAAGCGTATCGGGTGATCCCGGTGGTGGACGCGAATAAAAGATTCAATCCCGAATTGATTTTGGATCTTAAGGTGACTACGCCCTCTGGCGGGGTTGTCACTGTGTCGAGCTTTGCTCATGTTGAGCCCGTAGTCGGCCCGCGATTATTAGGTTCATTCAACCAGCAAAAGTCATTTAGAATATTGGCTGGTGTATTACCCCATATCACTAAAGAACAGGCCTTATCGCAAGTAGAAGATATAGCAACTGAGTTGCTACCCACTAGTTATTCGATTGATTATGCGGGGCAATCGCGTGAAATGCGCACAGAAGGCAATACCATGCTAACTGTCTTGATGGTATCGCTAATAGTGGTTTACTTTTTGCTCGCCATTCAATTTAATAGTTTTAGAGACCCCTTAGTCGTATTGCTTGGCTGTGCCCCATTAGCGCTTTCTGGTGCATTAATGTTAGCGTTTTTAGGTTTCACCTCGGTAAATCTTTATGCTCAAATCGGCTTAATCACGCTGGTGGGTTTAATCACTAAAAATGGTATTTTAATCGTTGAATTTGCTAATCAAATGCAGCTACAAGGTATGGATAAACTTAACGCTGTGAAAGCGGCGGCTAGCACGAGGCTACGCCCTATATTGATGACTACGGCTGCAACGGTGTTGGGACACTTCCCCTTGGTATTGGTCACCGGAGCGGGCGCTGAGGCACGCAACAGCATCGGGGTAATACTCGTCGCAGGAATGATGATAGGCACAGCATTCACCTTAATCGTACTACCGATCTTGTATCAGTGGCTGGCGACTGATCATCGCCATCAAGCTCTAGATGATGCGCGAGGTGAGCAACTAGCACCGGCATAATATATGCGCTAGCATTGCCCGTGATATCAACTAAGCACAACTCAGGTTGTACTTAGTTGATATGTTTTGAGCCTCCCCTCCTCTATCTTTGGTATCTATACCTTACTTGTTTTTTCTCATTACTTATTATGGTAAAAATAGCGCAATATTTTAGCTACAAGCTCAAGCAACGGCGTTGCTGCTGACTATAAACGGTACGAATACATGAAGCATATCGTAATGACGGGGGTCACCTCCGGGCTGGGCGCTGAATGGTTATATCAGCTAGATCAAACCGAATCTGCCACTTTTTATATTTTGGCTAGAAGTCCAGATAAGTGTCAGAGGATGATCGCGTCCAGACCGCTCATCAATAGGTTTTTTGTCATTTATGCGGATTGTGATTCACTGAAATCCATTGCCGATGCTGCCCAAGCCGTTGTTGACCTGACTGATTCAGTGGATCTCCTCGTTAATAATGCCGGGATATGGTCCAATCCTGCTGAAGAGCGGTCTAAAGACGGGTTTGAGATGATTTTCGCTGTGAATCATCTGGCGACGTTTGTTCTTACCGAGAAGCTTTTGCCTTTACTGAGTGCCGCATCTTCGGCACGTATTGTTAATACTGCATCATTTATGCATTGGGTCGCTTGGCTTGATCAAGCCGATGTTGAGCTGAAGAATAAATTTAATTCGCTACGAGCGTACAGCAACAGCAAGCTCTTCACCATTCTGGCCACTCAACAATTGGCACGCCGATTAAAAGGGGGAAATATACAGGTCAACTGCTTTGACCCTGGAATAGTGAACACTCCCATGCTGAGTCATGCTTGGCCGCGCGCTTTGTTGATATTCTTTCCTTTATTTAGTAAGTTGATCGCCCGGTCGCCGCAGAAAGGGGCGGAGACCGGTGTGTTTTTGTCAACATCCAGTCAATGCCAGGGCATTACGGGGCAGTATTTCAGAGATAAAAAAGTTGCTCGAATCAGCTGGAAAGCGCGTAAATCTGGGCTTTCCGATTGGCTTTTACATGAAAGCAGGCGATTGACCGAGCCATTTGTATAACTGTTCTGAGGAGGCATTAGGATACCTAAGAGTTGCCTTTCGCCCACTTGATGGTTTTAGCAACACCCCAACAAATATCATGATATGAATTTCTAAGGTCGAAGATGAATACGATTGAAAAACAGCATAAACCAGCGCTTGTTGGTTTAATCATTAGCTTGCTTTGTCTCCCTTTGGTGGGTGCGTACTTCCGCTGGGGTGGGCTGCCGCCTGAGTTTGGCCTTTTGGCGCAGGTTAAATTAGACGTGCCACCATTCAGCCTTCCTATATTTCTGCTGGCATCTTCAGTAGCCTCGGTTTTTGTGGTGTTTCTGGTATTCCCGAGTCTCTTTGGCTTCAAAAAACCATCGATTTCCGTAGTGGAGAACAGTAAAAAACCAAGCGCTAAGTTGCCTAGTTGGTTCTATATTGGTCTGCTTATGACCATCACGTTCTGGGTTATAATGTGGGGGAAATTTGAAGCGCTAGGTGCGATTACACACTTTGTATTTGTACCCTTATGGCTTGGATTTATTCTGCTTTTAGACGGCTTTCTGTATAAGCGAAATAACGGTAAATCGTTAGTGTCGCATCGCCGTAAACTACTTGCTTTATCTGCGCTTTTTTCATCATTTAGCTGGTATTATTTTGAGTACCTGAACCACTTCGTCCGTCATAACTGGCATTATCCGGACTTAACACTTGTTTCTGGGCCAGGCACCTATGTTCTGTCTATGCTGACCTTTGCCACTGTTTTACCGGTGCTGTTTATTTGGTATAACCTGTTAAGAACCTTCCCATCGATGGTCGCCCGCTACAGCGATGGCCCGAAAATAGTGTTGGGATCGAAAGCAAAAGTGGCTATGTTTTTCGCTGGCATCATCTGTTACACCATTACCACCGTTTGGTCGGAGTTTTTGTTYTGGATGGTTTGGCTTGGGCCMTTGATGTTTATCTGTGTACTGCTTGATTACTTGAAAATATGGACCCCKGTTGCAGACATCGCCAAAGGCGATTGGTCRGCGAGYATTTTGATCGCTGTTGGWACGSTTTTTAACGGCTTTTTCTGGGAGATGTGGAATGGCTTTAGCGCGCCAACTAACCCRAACTTCTGGGTGTATAATATTCCGTATGTGCAAAAATTTTTAGTGTTTGAAATGCCATTACTTGGCTACAGTGGTTACCTGTTCTTTGGTGTTGAGTGCTGGGTGCTTTTCATTGTTTTCGGCAAGCTGTTTAACTTCAATACGAATTTTTCCGTTGTGCCTGAGACAGAAACGGGGACAGGCAGTGCGCCAAACAAAGCTGGCGAATAGATTAAGAGGTGCAAGCCCTCTGCTCGGTAGGGTARCGTCAATGTGGTTGAATGATGAGCAAGTAAGCGATTCTGCACTATCCGCATATCGCGCGTCTTTATTGATCTCTTGCCCCAATCATATCGTGATTGATAGCTTATTTGATGAAGCCAAACTCGATGACGTAATGAGGGTTTTGCAGCAACCGCATTACTGGAAAACTCAAAAACATACGTATTCTGCTTTATATGTCGATAGCGCCCAGTGGCAAAAAACCAGCAGCGATCAACGCTTTGTACAGCGAGATGCTTGGCGATATGAAGCGATTCCCTCTAATACCCTCAGCTCCAATATAGCTCACGATTTTTTGTCATTTTTACGCGGGGATGAGTTTATGTCCGTGTTATCGCATATTTTTAATGTGCCATTAACGGATATGAATGTAACTGAGCCTGAAATTAATACGAATTATTTTCGCTTAGGCGCTGCCGACTTTGTTGAACAGCATGCTGATGACTCACCTGGAAGAGAGGTGTGTATGCTGCTGTATTTAAATAGAGAGTGGAACAACAATGCCGGTGGTGAGCTAGCTTTTATAGGTAAGGATGATAAACCTATTCGTATTGCGCCTTTATATAACCGCTGCGTTTTGTTTGATCCCTCCTCAAAGGGCTCTGAACACTGGGTGGAAAAGTTGAACTCTGAATATGCAAATAAATATCGCTATAACGTGACTAGTTGGTATTGGTCTGAATAATGACAGAAACGGGGGCAGGCACCCCCTATTGTGGATTTGATGGCAAACTAAATTTTTCTATTAGTTAAATTTGTGCGCATCAAAGAACTCTAAAGCCAACGGCAAAGTCCACTCTAGTTGGAAGGGATGTGTATTCTAAAGTCTCGTTGAATTCCTTGAAAATCATGACTCAAAAACGTCTCGCTTGGCGGCATTTGGCCACAACCAGAGACAGTAGCATTTGGTGACGATTGCCCCGCATGGCTTTTAATCTGAAAGGGTAAAAATACCAGTAACATTACGAAAGAACGAATTAAATTCACAGTTGACCTCTGTTGTCGCTGGAGTAATCTCCATTATTTCTTGTATCTCAGAATCTGCTTAGCACTACACCTGACAGCCTAACCTTTTAGTGATATGGCCTACTAGTTAGATTAACACCTATTTATGAAAGCATCAGTTAAGACGTTTACTGGAAAATACAATCTTTCCGGTGGTCTAAATAATTCCCTCTCCTTTATACATCTTCTCATATTTATTCATTTAGCGTCGTGGTAGAACGGCCAGTTACCCACGCCGCCCCCACATGCCACGTTCAAGCACTTATCCGCCATATCAATTAATATATAAAAGTCAAGATTTGACCCCTTCCGACCCATTCCTATGACCCCTTCCAACTTCCCATGCGTGAGCGATGTCTGTCTTAGGCTTTTGAAGCTTATATGTTGGCCGCTCCGGTCACAGTTCCGCCTAAGCATTAGCCTAATCGATATATCCGATTCTATCGATACGGTCACGCCTCGATATAGTCGGTATGATCGATATCACCACTACGAACAATCGCTTTCTGCGGTTTTTTTGATCGGTTTTACAGGGAGGAAATATTAAAACTGATACTAACATGTCAAATAGTGATACTATCACGTCACTATATGCCATTTTTAGTGAATCACGTTGACCCTAATAACTATTTTAAATATAGTCTCGCCGTTGAAAATATTTTTGAGCCGCTTTAAGCATAAGCGCTTATTCAGGTGTAATTTAAATCGAATTTATTTTCTACAACAGAAAGATCACTTCACGAATAATATTCGCACACAATAAAAAAAGTTCTCAAGTCGCGACACTTACGTCGATGCCCTTAGAGTAGCTACCCCGCAATGCGTATTCAAATTATTCGTCTATTTATGTATGACTACCCACATTAAGAGAACAAAATGAAAACCCTTTTTACAAAGAACAGTTTAGTAAAGAACATCGCCGCGACAATTTCTACCGCAGTAGTTTTGGGAGTAAGCGCTTCAGCGTTTGCCACTAGTTCTATTCATATTGAAGCCGAGAACTATTCGGCTTCACCGGGGAATGGCGCAGTCACTCAATGGCAGTGTGGTGATAACTGCATAGCTATGGGTTGGCTTGATGCAGGGGAATGGATGACATACGACGTTGACTTGCCAGCAAGCTCAACCGGACAGTACCTAGTTACTTACCGTGTAGCATCTGTAGAAGATTTTGGTCAGTTAACACTGGAGCGCGCAGGAGGCGGAGCCCAATTCGGCAGCATGGTCATCAACAATACCGGCGGCTGGGGTAATTGGCAAGAAATCAGCCACGTGGTAACTATTCCATCCACTGAGTCAGCACTGGCGATTTTAGTGGACGATGGCGGATTCAATATCGACTGGTTCCAAATTGAATCACTAGCCTCACCAGGCGAAAACCTGATTGTTAACGGAAATTTCGACAACAATACGGCTTGGCAAACTTTTGTAGATGACAGCGCTCGTGCAGTCGTAAGTTACGGACCTTCTTCGAAGATTTTTCACGGTTTAGTATCAGTATTTGATGGCAGTTCTGAACCTTGGGACGTTCAGCTTAGCCAGAATGGTTTAACGCTAGAGCAAGGGAAAACCTATAGCGTGTCATTCGATACCTGGGGCAGTTTGGTTTCCGGTACTTATGAAGTCGTCGTTCAAGAAGATGGTAATGACTACACATCTTACTCAGCTACTCAAACTGTTCACATTGCACCTTTTCAGGAAAATCCAAGTCAGCACGTTGAATTTGAATTTACCATGCATGAGCCAACCGATACCAATGCCCGCTTGACGTTTAATGTTGGCGGCATGGGTGATCTTGGCGGATTCCATTCGTTTTCTGTTGGTATAGATAACGTGGTGATTAAGTCAAAATAATCCCACTTCCCTATATCTTATAACTCTAATCATAGAGCTATATTTAGCGCCACTAGTACGATACTGTTGTTGTAAATGTTGATTAATATAGTTAATCAAATAGCTAAGCAATTAAATTACAACACCAATTATTGTAAGTATTAATTGAATGTATTCGCACTTTTATACTGGCGCCGATCCGAGCCGAAAGGCTTGGATTGTTTATCAGAACATTATCACGAAATAAAATGGTAAGAAAAGGACAAGGATTACCTTCAGCTTGTACGCTGTGTTCATGAGGATAAGCGCGGCACTATTTCCGCTGCCCTTCCGCCAATTCCGGATAACTTTCTCGTATTTCAGTTTATTTTTTACAATTAAAGAGAGTACTCCCGGGATTTAATCGGCAAGCGCAGATTTTAGCTTAAGTTCCCATGAATCACGCATATCCTACTACTTGGATTCTATAATTCTTCGCCCGCAAAAACTGATCATCATAATGCCTATCCATAGGCAATACCCAATGCGTTTTACCGGAACCGCGCATTTGCTCGACAATATTAAAACCTGCCGCCGAGACGACCACTTGCGCCTGTTGTAACAAGGTATCCGCCGGGTAGTGGTTTACATGTAAAACCTCT
>NVXL01000151.1 GCA_002746115.1 Alteromonadaceae bacterium | reverse complement strand
AACGGTAAATAACCACCCGAATTTTATCACCACTAAAAAATCATATGCCTTCAATAGCATAAGAGCGCTTAACATTCTTAGTAACGCGTCCCCATAAAGAAGACTGCACTCGTTGCTGATGTTTTTCAAAAGCAGTCTTGTCAACAAACTCCTCATAAACGTGGAACTTACATTCATCATCAGCATCCATTTCAACGTTAAATATTAAGCAACCGCTCTCGTTACGAGTGAGGTCGATATGGACAGATAACTGCTCCAAAACGCTGGAAAGGTCTGAGGCCGGAACAAGGATAAACCCACTCAATATTACTTTTGACACGTTAACCACCTCTTTTCTCACAAACCGACTAAAACTATGTAACTATTATACAAGGGCAGGAGCAAACAGGTAGAGCCCAAAACCGATAAATTGAACCTGCGCTGGATGGCACTCAACCCGAATCCATTGACAACAACTTCAGTTGTTTTTTAATATCGCAGCAGAAACTGGCGACCATCAGATTTTTTAGTGCCAACATTAAAGGAAAATTAATCGTGACAAAACGGCTAAGTGAGCTTGATTTACTACGTGGTTTAAGTGTGATAGGCATGATATTGGTTATCACCCCTGGCGCATGGGGTGTTGGGTATGATTGGCTAAACCACGCTGACTGGGAAGGCCTAGTTGCTGTCGACATGATTGCGCCTGCATTTATGTTTTGCGTAGGATTTTCAATTCCTTTATCTATCAACAATAGCATTCAAAGATCAACACCTTCTGCTGTTATTGCACAACAAATTATTCGGCGCGGAATATTGCTTATACTATTGGGTATTTTTATCCACTGGACTGGCAACACCGACTTTTCTACATTAAGAATCCCGGGAATACTACAGCGTATTGGTCTAACATTTATTATTGTAAGCCTTCTCATACTCTTTATAGGCCGAAAGCAGAATAACCTGTTCGCCCCCGACATCAAACACCTCGCCATCATCACCGCAACAGTAATAGTGGGAACCTGGCTGCTCTTCTTTTTAATACCGACTCCAGGCTTCGGAGCCAATCAATTTAGCTCCAATGGCAGCTGGTCATCATTCATTGATCAAGGCCTATTTGGTAGCGCACACATGTGGGAGTGGGGGAAAACCAAGGGGATTGTAACCTATGATCCTGACGGACTAACCTGCTCTATTACGACTTGTGCAAGCGTACTGATCGGATCAATCCTTGGCGTGATGTACCAACAAAATACAGCGCACTATACAAAACTGAAACTTTTCGGCTTAGGGCTTACTTTAATTTTTCTCGGCTTAGCTTTTGGTATTGTTTGCCCGATTATTAAAAAACTTTGGACAGGCAGCTTTGTCTTAGTTAGCTCCGGCGTATCTATACTCTCACTAGTTGCCCTTTGGCTCATTAAAGATTACCGAATAATAAAACCGCTCTTACACCCGCTCCATGCCTACGGAGCAAATGCCTTATTCGGATTTACCGTTTCCTGGTTAGGGCTTTTTTGGTTTTTAGATAAACCTATTATGGGCGATCAGACAATTCGAGGCCTCGGGTATAGTGCAATAAAGACACTCATACCCTCCGAAGCTCTAGCCTCCTTATTTTTTGGCGCTTCGTTCATAATAGTTTTATACGCGGTACTTGCTTACATGTCTCACAAACGTTGGTATCTACGATTGTAGTAACTCCCAGCAAAAGCCAATACCGAAACCGAAGCTCTATTTGCCATACCTCATAACAGCACAGACTGTAAGCTAGCTTTATGGACGAGAGGGAAGGGCTAAACTGCAACAGAGTAAACCAGTGTGCTAAACTTGGCGCCTTTGCTAACGACCAGTACATCAATGGTCGTAGCTTGTCTTTTTACAGCAGTTTAGGTTATGACATGTCAGATAAATTATTTTTCAAAGGCCGCCAAGATGCGCGCGAGAATCACGTAAAGTACGGTTACGTAACCAAGCCCAATAACAAAGCCGGTAGCAAGAAGTACCCTTTGAGCTTGGTCGTTACCAGTGAGGCGCGCAAGCAAGAAGTGGAAGCTATGGCAGCAGAAGCAGAGTTCCATGCTGAAGTTAGCATTGATAGTAGCGAAAGCGCAGTCGAGTCTATCTCCGAGCTCACGGCACTCCTTAGCAAACCAGATACAGTCAAAATTGATAAAGTACCTGGACGTAACGACCCTTGCGCTTGCGGCACGGGTAAAAAATATAAGAAGTGTTGCGGCCAGAGAACGTAACTATCCGCAAGAGATAATACATACTATATTTGTTCTTGCCCCTCGCGGGGTTCTTTCTACTCTTTTTGTACGCGGCAGTTAGAATCGCCGTTGGAGATGCGATGCAAAGCCACCACATTGGGGATTGTTTAGAGATCTACATTACTCACACCCTTGCTGGCCTAATTCCCATATCTATTATTAAGCGTTCCGCAAAAAAACAGCCCTGCGAACGACACCGAAAAAAGTAAATCCAGAACCAAAATCATCTACATATTTTACATCTCTATTTGGCCAACTATTCTACTTATTGCCATATGTTACGAGCTGTTAAAAGTATTCATTTAGCATCACTTGGGAATGACCATTGACTTTAATCGCATCAGTATTTATTGCTACAAGCCTAGACGGATTCATCGCTAGAGAAGATGATTCTCTTGACTGGCTAGATGCCGCAAATGCCACCGTCCCAGAAGGTGAGGATTGTGGTTACACCGCATTTATGAATTCAGTCGATGCGTTGATTATGGGAAGAGCCACATATGAAAGGGTCTTATCATTTGAGCATTGGCCATACGAGAAAAAAACCGTCATTGTATTAAGCAGCCGCCCACTCGACATCCCCGACAACTTACGCAACACCGTAGAGCACTCTTCTGAGGCTCCAGATAAACTGCATCAACGATTATCAAAAAAGGGACTACATCGTATCTACATCGATGGCGGCATCACGATACAAAGGTTTTTAGAAGCAGGGCTTATCAATGATCTTACCATCACCATAATCCCCATAATTCTTGGTAAAGGCAAATCACTATTTGGCGACTTAGATAAAGAGATTGCCCTTCAGCATATTACAACAAAATCCTATGAATTTGGCTTCAGTCAATCGACTTATCGAGTCACAATTAAGGAGAAAACCCAGCAGAGCCTACAATCTTTGGGTGCTTGAACGCTATTATCCGACGGCATGACGAGAGAATTCATTTACACAAAATTCATTCTAAGGAATATCAATCGATAAAATTCATAGGCCATCTATTCTTCACTGCGTTTATAATATTGGCTTTATTTTATGATTAACAAAGTTTTAAAAACATTAAAGGGTAAAGCCGCGAGCAGCCCAAACAACATTTACGTGCTTTTTGTGACAAAATGAGATAGAGTTCCCCAGAAAACAAGACAAGCTCAACTTTAGATCGGAGTTCAATTGCCAAACATTAAAGGAAATCTCATGCGTTCAAAATTTTTAATCGGCTTTATCTGCTGTCTCTACTCTAGCCTCTCTTTTTCAGACTGCCAACCTCACGCATGCGTGGATGAGTATATTGAAAAAATCTACACAAATACAAACGGAACCGTATACATCGCCACTTCAGGGGATGAAACAAAATTAAACTGTACGCCAGAATCCGGCATCTACCTCACCTTACTATTATCTGAGCCTGCAGGCGAAGCCATATATTCAACTTTACTTGCCGCGCAAATTGCCAATAAAAAAATGCTGCTTAGGGTAAATGAAGGGACTTCTGGCTGCAAAGTAGCTTACGTTACCCTAGAAAAACAGTAAGCTATCAAATACTAAAGTTGTTGGGGCGTCATAAATTATGCCCCACAACCTCGCAGCTTTGGCCTCAACAAACCCTACCAAGTCTTCAACTTCGTTTTAATCTCCCCTAAGGCCGCAGCACGCAACTCAGGAGATGCATTTTTTGCCGTACCTGCAATCTTCGTATACTGCTTAAGCTTATCATTTGCAAACGATGCCACAACGGCACGAATCTGCTCGTGGTCGCGCTCAATAAAATAATCCCCATAAAACAAATACACCCTGCCATCAGGGCAGTTCATCACAGCATCGACTTGGAAGTCAGACGCGCCGCCGGTCACGCTCTCTGACAAGCTCCAAAAATCATCGTTTACAGTCGCAGAGAAGACTTCAATCTCGTCGACGTCAGGGCGATTAAGCAAGACCGTCGCAATAACACGGGCATTCGGATCTTTCTCATCTACTTCGAGGTAATCAACGTCGTTAAGATTCGAGTCTTTACTCTTAACGGTCGCAGGGCTCCTTTTGCCTCCCCCTTAAACTAATGCATTAACGCCGCAGTACTGCCTTGCCCCTTAGTCGCGCAAAGCACATTAAGTGCATTGGCATACTCCACCTTGCCGCGCATGCCCAGAAAATCCGCAAGGCGCTGCCTTATAGACTCCACCAAGTTAAAAGCCTGCTTCCTCGGCTCAGCGCCCTGCCCCGTATCGACATGCAAGTTCAGCAGTTGCTCGTACATTTCAATCAAATATTGCTCGGCCCGATCAAAGTCATCGAGATGACAAAATATATTCACTAACTGACTGCCCGGCTCCGACATATGCGCAGGCGAGAACAAACCGCTGTCTCGCCCACTTCGCTCCTGTAAGCACAGCAAGGCAATCTCGTAAGCTGAGCCAAAAAAAAGCCGTGCTAAAGACCAGTTCTTACGCTCGTATTCTTTTTGTCCATTACGATAGGCAGAACACCAAAGACTGATCGCATTGGCTTCATCGTTGATAACGATTTGGCGGTGCTTCTCACAAAGGAACTTCATAGCTGGCCTCATAGATTAAGATGCAAATTTCAATTGATAATGATTCTCATTTGCATATAATGATAGTATACCCCTTCGACAAATACAATGGTGTTTGACTATGAATCAGCAACATTTAATCAATCTGGCAATTTCGGAATCGACGCTCAAAAAGCTGATCCAGGCTGGCGAGCTTTCACTCAATGACGTGCGCTGCTTAGACACTAGTGCGAAAAACACCTTGAAAGACTTATACCTAAAGATCTTTGCAAAAAGCCTTGGGGAGAAGCAAGAAATAGAGCCGTAAGGGCTTGGAGCGATTAGTATTGACCCAAGAACTAAGAACTAAGAACTAAACTACAAGGTAGACCTAAAAATATATGTGCTGGCTCAGGAGTCTAAGCCAGCACTGATGATGTTAAGGGCTAAGCGGCAGGTGCTTATCTAAAAAATCACTCATCGCTTGGAATACCTCAATGCGGTGATCTTCGTTTGCGAGATAGTGATCCTCATTTTTCTGCTCGATATAGGTGCTATCTTTACCTGCCTTGGTAAGTGCTGCATGCATTTTACGGCTATGATCCACTTTTACTTGACGATCCATTTCACCGTGCACCAGTAAAATAGGCACCTTAATTTTTTTGACATGATTAACCGGTGATATTGAGCGCAAGTGGTCGCCATCACGACCTATCATTTCATCAACCACATTATACGAGCTCCAAAAACTCCGGTTATCCAGCACCAGTTTAAACACATCGCTCACGCCATTAATACTAATTGCACAACGATAGAGGTCTGGCGTTTTAGCCACCCCCATAAGCGCCGCATAACCACCGTAACTCGCCCCTGCAATACATATTTTTTTGGGGTCACTAATACCATCCGCAACGAGCTTATGGGTGCCATCTTCAATGTCGTTTTGCATTTCTTTGCCCCACTGTTTTAAACCTGCCTGCAAAAATTCAATCCCTTGGCCCGTCGAGCCACGAAAATTCATCTGCAATACGGCGTAACCTTTGCTAGCAAAAAACTGCACCCAATAATCAAAGCTCGCGGTATCCCTAGCAATGGGGCCGCCGTGCGGAAAAATAATTGTTGGGAGGTTCTTCGGCTCGACACCTTTTGGCACTGTTAATAAACCATTAATGCTTAAACCATCGCGCGCTTCATACGGATAGTCTTTAACAGGAGACATTTTTTCAGGGCTAAGGTTACCATACCGGTAAGAGATAGCATCAAGACGTGGGGGGTTCCGTCGCCCAAGGAAATAAGTTCCGGACTCGGTACTACTGACGGAATACACCAAATAACTCTGCAAATCATCCGTTAACGAGCCAATATAATTTTGGGTGCTAGGCATCGCCTTATTAATGCCTTTTTGCAGATTATTTAAACCCTTATCAAAAAACAAAGTGCCGCCCTCCTCACTGGAGGAAATACCGACCACTTTATTTTTCGCATGTGAATATAACAAGCGCCCACCAACATCGACATTAGGCACTTGATAAACCAACTCCCGCGTGAGCTCTGGATCAGTAATGTCGACTTTAAATAAAGCTAAAAAACCCTCATGGTAAGCGCTAATATACAACTCGTTCGGGTTAAAGCCAAAACCATGCACAAAAACAGACTCTGCCGAAAAATCATTAAACCGCCAAAGCTCTCGGAGTTTTTTCGAGCCTACATCACGCACCATGATTTTATTCAAACCGTCTTTCCGGTAATACCCAATACGAACACGATGCTGACGATCCGTCTCCCAGCCAGAAATATTACCCTGAGAGCGCTGCACAACTCGTGTTCGCTGGTTAAAAATATTCACTTTGTAAATAACGCTATAATACCCACCCCGAAAATTAGGCATCATCATCAATATATGCTCGGGGTCATCCGGTAGTATATCCACCACACCAGAGAGCCAAGAAGGCAGAACTTTAAACTTATTCAAAAATACTTTTTTAAATGGCCGACGAACCTCACCGGTTTTAGTATCGACAATCAATAAGCGCCCTTCACGGGTTTTACTCCGGTAGGTGCGAAAACCCAAAAAATCATTACGTTTATCGGGGAAGTAAGTTGCCACCAACAAGGTTCGGCTATCCTTCCAGCGCATCCAGTTGATAAAGTATTTGGTATTATCTGTGAACAAAACCATCTTCTTCTCGCCGGTATCAAAATCCACCACCTGCACCGCACTGCCTTTAGTATCATCAACATCAAAGCGAATGATTGCAGCCATTTTTTTGCCGTCGGGCGAGAGTGTAAGGCGCGAAGCGTCTGGTAGATTGCCAAAGTACTCAACCGGTAACGCCTTCTTAGGCTTGGCCTCAGCCTTAGATTTAGCCTCTTCTGCATAGGCATCGATAGAGCTTAGGGCAGGCAAAAGGACAAGCATTAAAGCAAGGCTTATGATTCGAAACATATAGGGCACCTCAGATTTTATCACTCGGATTTAGTCGTTTATAGTTGTACGCCGTAACCGTCAGATTAACCATAAGATCAAAGTTAATATCAACATCAATACCTACAATTGTAGAAGGGTTCTAGCCTATCACAATACACTTAAAACACCCGCTCAAGCTCATCAGCACTCAGGCCGCGGCTTTGCCCCGCCTGCAAAGCCTCATCTAGGTATAAACCGCCAATCGCAAAGCGATGCAAACTCGTCACCTTGTTATTAAAGCGGCCAAACATACGTTTTATCTGGTGATAACGCCCTTCCGTTAGATACACCTCGGCTAGGTGCTCACTCAGAATATGCAAGCGTGCTGGTCGGGTTGTGAGATCTTCAAAAGCAAAATACATTCCCTCAGCAAAAGCCTCTACATAATGCGGCTCTATGGGGTCTTCTAAAGTCACACGGTAGGCTTTGCTCACCCGCGTCTCCGGCGCACTTAACCGCCGCGACCAATGTCCATCGTTAGTCAGTAAAAGCAAGCCAGAAGAATTAAAATCCAAACGCCCAGCGATATGCAGCCCCGCCCTTTGCTCGCCATTAAGACTCTCCCCTTGAAGACTCTCTCCTCTAAGACTCCCTCCTCTAAGTAGATCCATCACCGTTTTATGCTGGGCATCTTTAGTGGCACTCACCACGCCAACCGGTTTATTCATCATCAGGTATTGAGGGGTATTGTTAAGTAAAATATCACCGTCTAGGCAAATGTGACTAAAAGTGTGAACCACTTGGCTAATGCTCTCTGCCGCTTGACCATCCACCAAAATGCGCCCGCTCGCTAACATCAAGCGTACCTCACTACGCTTAACCTGTAATGCTTTGCTAATAAAGCGGTCAAGCCGGGTGCGGTTTAATAATTGATGGGAGGGATTCGGCATTTAGTCTTCCGCTTCTGCCGTGCCACGCAGACCATTAAAGTAACCTGAGGTAAATAACTCCCTTAAACTAAAGCCTGAGCGGTAAGCCATCTCCCGCCAACGGTTCTCCTCACCTTCGAAAACCATAAAACCACCATTGGCCGCCATACCCTCTTCAAAGTAACTCATGTACTCACCTAAATCTTTTTCACATACAATATGACTGACTTTTTCACGCTCGATGTCGATATAGTGCTGCTTTTGCTCATCAAATATTTTGTCGATGCGTGCTTTGTAAGCAAGCCAGTTATAGCTGGAGGCAATAGGTTTTAACTGGGTTTTTGCGGGGTTTTTAGACGGCACTTTATGCGGCTTCGGTTTCTTCACCGGCGCTTTATACTTAGCATCGCCAGCATAAGCAATGTTACTCGCCAGCAGGCAAGACAAAATAACCATTAAGATGATGCGCGTTGATTTCATAAGCCCCCTCCCATTAGCCGCCAACGCTAACGCGATTGCTCAGATAAATCAAGGCAAAGAGAATTCCCGCAACGGCGGCTAAGCTACACTCTGATTGTCATCAGGCATCTTATTACTAAGCACCTTCCATACTAGGCACTTCACATACTAAACAAGACAGCCAAAAGAGACGCTAAGACCTATGTGCTTTTCCGCTACAGCTAGCTTCACCGCAGGTGGTGTCATCCTTTTAGGCTCAGCCTTTGCACTAAAACAACTGCCCACGCCTAAGAGCATGCGGTTTTTAGCCTGTATTCCGATCATCTTTGCCCTCCATCAGCTGAGTGAGGGCATTGTATGGTTAGGTATCCACGAGCGTATTGGCGCTAGCTTATATCAAGCCGCCAGCTACTTTTACGTCCTCATCGCCACCGCCTTTTGGCCGATGTTTATTCCCTTATCGGTGTATATGCACGAGCGCTCCTACGCTAAAGAGAGCACCCCCGCTTTACGCGCCAGCGTATTACTCATCACGGTGATAATCGGTAGCGTGCTCAGCCTGTATTTATGGTGGAGCTTTACGATGTACTCGCCCATCAACGTAAGTGCGAATTGTGACAGTGCAGGCCATTGTCATTCAATCTCTTATCTTTTTGACATGCCGTACTTAATCGGGGTGGTGGATTATATCTATGTATTTATCGTGATCTTGCCTTTTGTATTATCGAATAATTTGTATATTCGTTATTTGCTTGGCTCTGCATTTTTATTGTCTTTTGGAGTGGCTTTATTTATCTCAGATGATACTAATTACCCTTCTATATGGTGCTTTTTTGCAGCGTTTATTAGTCTGTTGATTTATTATGTTTTGGGTAGGCGTTATAACAGCGTTGCTCGTGAGAAGAGCTAACATCACAGCTAAATCGTACAGTATGAGAAACTTTGGTGGCAGGCACTACCTTTGATTTTAAACGGTAAAGCAAAACAATTAAAAGCAATATATGTTTACGCTTCTAAGCTTCGTCCAGATAGGTGTTTCAACGGAATTTGGCTTTGATGTAAAACGGCAAATACGATAATTTCATTGCTGCTTTGTGAATAACAAACTTCGTGACGAAGCCGAGAGAAATGCCATGCATCCAAGCCGTCAGCATTAAAGTCACCAATATCAAAACGCCGACCTATGCTTGGCGTTTTAGCTAGTAAATCTATAGTTTTCCGCAGACTCTTAATATACTTTTGAGATTGCTTGCTACCCCACCTCTGAGTACCGTAACGACGAATATTAATTAAATCTGCCTTAGCATCCGCTGTCAGTTTAATCCTTGGCATTAATCAAACTCACCCGACTCAAGTGCGTCAAAGAACGAACCCCCATCGCTGAGCTGCCCGCTCTCAATTTGCTTTTTTGCGTCACTGATACGTAGTTGCAGGTATTGCTGCTTCTGAAGGTCGATCTGTTCGTATTCTTCCATTGAGACCACTACGGCAACAGCTTTGCCGTTCTGCAGATTGAGAGGGGCGGCACTGCATCCCCTGCCACGGCCTTCTCCGTCTCATTGCCCAACGACGGCACGTTGGAGGACTGGATCACCATCGTCAGATAGACCGGCCCTTGTGGGATCGGCCGCTTGGCGGGGCTGGCCACCGCTCACCCGACCCGAGCTTCAACGGGGCGTTGCCGCACCATCAGGCCGATGCCATCGGCCACCTGCAGTCGAACCCTCTGCTGGCCCGGCTCGCCCC
>NVXL01000150.1 GCA_002746115.1 Alteromonadaceae bacterium | reverse complement strand
CAATTTAGACGCACTCTCGAAAGCGCAAGCAGCTGAGATCAATAATTTTAGCCAGCTATTAAAGTCAGAAAAAGGTGATAGCCTTATTGCCACAGCCAACCTAATTACAGGCTCCGGCATATCCGACTTAGATTTACTCAAACAAATCGGGGTTATGATAGATAAAGCATTCTCTAAGCACATGCAAAACCCTAGAAATAATGATTTAGGGAAAGAACTCAATGCGTTGCTCAGAGCTCACACTTCTTTTGGGAATAATAAGTCGCACGATTATCTCGACAGAGCTGTTGATAGAGGCAAATCTAGCGGCGTTAGAAACCGGGCCTTACGCTTAAAAAATAAGGTTTATTGGTTTAAAGAGCGTAATAGTACGATGCAGCAAGCTGATCACTACGAAGCATCCCAGCACATCATGACTCACAGGTATATAAATCTTATAACAAGCAATAATTATAGCTTACGCCGCTGGGGACTAGAGGAATTGTCTCGACAGGAAAATGGCGAAGATATTGTATTTGATACTATAAGAAAAATATTGAAAAAAGAAATGTTACAGATAAGAAGCAACCTACACCTAGACTCACTTGCGTGGATGTGTAAAACCTTGGCTCGGTCTGATACTGAAAATTCCCGAAGCCTATTAACATCCATTGTTAAAAACCGCCGAGTAAGTAAAAAATTAAGAAAATATGCAAAAATAAGATAACTTAGTCATGAAGGGTTAGAAAACGGCATGATGCCGCTTTCTAACCAGTACATGATACTGCATTCAATCTCAAATCGTACCAGCTCCCAAAATAGTATTTGTCACATACTGATCTCACGCCTGCCCCAGAACACCCCACTCCAAAACCGGGACAACGCTTCCCGACTTTATTACTGGCCAATCCCAACATCGGGATAAAACGATTAACCCCACTCAAACAATCAAGTTAAGTCGCCTCAAAACGACTTTAGTTTGCAATAAAAGATGTTGGCACAAACCATGCTTAAACGTTTATGCCGCCCTGCCCTAAACACGCAGATCATGACTCTTCTGTAACTGAACGTAGGGGAGCTTGAAAAACAATAATATGTTAAATAGATATTCTCGGAGCCATTCAAACCCTTAGCTCCAAACACTTCCTAGGAAATACCCAAACAATAAAAACTTAAGAATAAACAAGGATATATAATGCACACATTTAAAGAAAAAATATCCCAAACATCGGTGACTCGCTCTACAGCCAAATTGGCTAGTGCCGCTGCACTCGCATCAACACTGCTCCTGTTGCTCGCCCCTAGTGCCTTTGCAAGGCTTCCATCGCTAGATATTTATGGCAATGCCCTGCGTGCCGATGGTCAGAGCGTCAGCATCCATGGCGTCGCTTTACCGCCCACCGATGATGCCATGCGCTTTGGCGCAACACACGCGAACAACGCTCAGGACATATACAATCTTGCTGCGATGGATTGGCTTCGTAAAGACTGGGGCATACAAATCATTGGGGCTCGGGTATCAGCCGAAGGCAGCAACGGTTTTTTAAACAACCCCGACGCCAACTACAGTCGTGTCGACACCTTAGTCGCCGAAGCGATTGACAAAGACATCTACGTGCTAATTAGCTGGGATAGCGCTCAAGGGCCAGCCCACGAAACCCAAGCACGGGTCTTTTTTGAACGTATGGCCAAGCAGTGGGGCGATAATGCCAATATTATTTACGAAGTTAATTACCAGCCAGGTGCAGGCCTTAGCTGGTCGAATACAATCAAACCATTCGCGCAAAACCTGATTAACGCTATTCGCGCTATTGATCCAGACAACTTAATAATTGTTGGTACACCCAATCACTCCCGCGATGTTTTGAGCGCTGCGCAAGACCCAATTAGCCAGCACCATAATATTGCTTACGCAATGAATTTTATTGTTGGCCAACCCTCAAGCAACAGTGAGCACGCCCCGGGCGACTTCCCCGATAATGAACAGCTGCGCAGCAATGCTAGCCAAGCCTTGGCCGCAGGCATCACTTTGATGGCTACCGGCTATCAAATTGGCAATACCTTTGGGTCTGGTTCAACTGAAGCTGAGCAGTTGGCTCAATGGCGATTTTGGCTTAAGTCCAACCGAGTCAGCAGCCTGATCAATTTGATTCACAGTGAACCTGGTAGCGCTGATGCCAGCTTATATACTAATGATCTTGGCAGTAATGTAATACGAAGCCTAAGCTGGGACCGGAGTGAGGCAAGTAACGCCGTGCGCGACAATGTTCGCAAGTTAAATAATATATCTTGCGTCTTTACGCCTCCTGCACACATCCAAGCAGAGGCCTATTGTCAGAAGCAAGGCCTTCGCTCTTTTAATACCCGTGATATCGGTGGCGGGCTGGAGATGGGGCCTGACGCCCTTGAGTTATTCCACCAGCAAGGCAGCGCTCTATCTACGCAGCTGGCTTATCAAATCGATGTCCCCATTACCGGTAATTATACTATCTCTTACCGTATGGCCAGTATTGGCAATGATGGTAGTGGCGTTTTGGATGTGCGTAATGTTTTTCTTCCCGGTAGTTGGGAGGGTTTTGCTTTAGCTTCCGTGCCGATTCCGGCGACTAACGGTTTTGATTCTTGGCAGACAGTCACTCACACTATTCCATTAAAAGCCGGAAAACAATGGCTGAATTTACGCGCACGTGAAGATTTTGTTTGGGGTCTTAATTGGCTGGATATTAAATTTGCTAGCTTTGATCCAAATAATACAAATAACCTGACTGTGCAGGCTGAAAACTTCATCAACATGCAGGGTATTCAAACTGAAGCGACCAGTGATATTGGAGGCGGTGAGAATATTGGTTATCTCGATCAGGGCGATTGGATTAGATATGCAGTAAGTTTACCAGCAAGCCCGGATGGTCAGTACGATATTTCTTATCGTGTTTCCAGCCCTAGCGACACTGCCGTTATTCAACTGGAAGCTTACGGTGGCAATACGGTTTACGACACAATTAAATTGCCAAATACTGGCGGCTGGCAAAACTGGCAAGTCGTGACTCATACCGTGACATTGCCACAGGGTTTGCAAGATATTGTATTGTCAGCACCTAGCGGCGCTTGGAATTTAAACTGGTTCGATATTGCGCCTAAGGCCAACTGCATTGCGATTGAGTGCCCAAGCATCTCTGAGAGCGCTTCGATACGCATAGAAGCGGAAGATTTCAGCTTTATGAACGGCATTATCGTCAGCGATGAGTCCGCTAACAACGCCGTTGTTGGCTGGGTCGATGATGCTGACTGGTTAGTCTATTCACAAGACTTACCGCTCGTGTCAGAAAGTAATCGCTACAAGGTCACTTACCGGGTTGCGCGTGGCATGGCTGGCGATGGGGTRATTCAGCTAGAAGCWCCCGGTGGCCAAACGGTTTACAGTCGCATCAAAGTAACGGATACCGGTGGCTGGGATAACTATATCACCCTCTCTCATACCGTTGAGATTCCTACGGACGCCCAAGGTATTGCCCTGTTTGCCCCGAAAGGCGGATGGAACTTGGATTGGTTTGAGATTGAAACTGTCGAGTAATACGATAAGGAAATAAATTTATATAGGCGCTAGTTTTGGGGCTGTGGAAAAATAATTTATCCACAGCTCTAATAACGACGACAGTGACCTACCGGTACTTGCCAGTCAAGAATCCAATCAGTTATTTTTTATCATGCTCTAAGTCATTAACAGAAAGCCCTTCAACTTCGGCTTGAGTTAAACTACGCCAACGACCAATATCAACATCTAATTCTAGAYCTCCGATCTGATGGCGATGCAGGGATTGAACTCTATTACCGATGGCGGCAAACATACGTTTAACCTGATGATAGCGACCTTCGGTGAGACTCAAAAAGACCTTATGCGGGCCAATAATGCGTAACTTCGCGGGAAGGGTTAATTTTGATTCACCCTGAAGAAGAATCCCCTCCTGAAAACGCTCAGTCGCGTCAGGCGAAATTGGCCGAGACAAGGTCACTTCGTACACTTTTTCGCATTTATTTTTAGGCGATGTTAAATTAAAAGACCAGTGCCCGTCATCGGTAATTAGCACAAGGCCGGTAGTATCCACATCCAAACGCCCAGCTATGTGCAGCTCACTCACCCTATCGATATCAAGGAGATTGAGTACCGACGGGTATTTTTCATCGACATTAGAACAAATTCTGTCGACAGGCTTATTCAGCAATAAATACCGAAAACTTCTTGGCATTAAAACTTCATCATCAAGGGTCACAACATTATTTTTGTGCACTTGATGGGAAGCCTCAATAACAATAACACCGTTGACGATAACACTTCTATTTTCGATTAACGCTACTGCGTCAATTAAATCGTATTCTGTGCATTTACATATAAATTTATCTAAGCGCATAATATCAATTAATATACTGCTATCTGATGGTGTATTTACTTCACTGCTGATAGGGCACGGCAGCGTTGAGGTTTACTAGCCTCTGAGGCTCTAATTACATTCACCCCACCAGGGAGATTTAAGTGTTCTATTTTGGTGGTTTAAATAACTCGTTCAGCCGGTCTAAATCGTTTTTTTCATCGCTGACCCATGCAAACACTATAATTTTTGACGCTGATGGATGTGCGAAAATTCTTCATCCGTTGATGACTATATTTTCTTACTGAAATGAAAATTGTGATGACTTTTGGTGGTAAATGAAAAAGGGGTAAGCGCTAAGAACAAAAACGCTTTTTTCTTTAGCTATTGATATAGTTTGTTTTTCTGCAATCCTTTTTTGCTCGGGGAGCGTACTGTAATTGCCGGTGTCGCCCGACATTATGTAATTACCTTTCTCGATATTTATCTTTACAAGCTGATTCCAATCCGCCTTGTTGTTTTTTCTTGGGTCATTGAAAGTCTGGATACCTTGGGTGGATAAATACTTATATTTTTTGCCTGTACAGTTCTCTACTTGTACTTTGTGAGTCAGGTACCCCTCATAAGACGGGATGTCTCGTATGGCTTCAATCATTGGATAGCTGATGAAAACTTTACCATTTTCAGTTTCCTCGTTAAATATATCAATCAATGATAGAAAATCATTGGTGTTGAATTTTTCATCTTGGCATTCTATGTCAAAAAACAGAAAAACCTGATTGAAGTCATCGCGTTCATAGTTAGATAATATTTGGTTGTTTTTCGGGACGCTATTAGACTCGCGCAATAACTCAACAAGGTCTAAATCTTGATCGTCCTTTAACTCTCTATAGAGCTCATAGATATCATTCCCGTAGCTACAGACTAAGATGCTTGAGTCACTAAAGTAGATGCTCTTTAGTGTATTGAAGTATTGTCCTTCTCGTTTTTCACCTTCAAATATACAAAGAATATTGCTCTTAGGCTTCATATTTCAAGCCCTTGTAAATTTTCTCTAAGTTATGAGCTTTGCGTAAGTCTTTATCTACTAGCTCATGAAAAGGGTATTGCTTATCAGCCAATATAAAGTAACAGTCAGGCCTCAGTAGGTCGTTAGTCATTATGCTTAAGTTGTGAGTTGTTAACATGGTCTGACAGTTCACATCGATTAATTTTTTAACAACTAGTTTTGAAAGGGTGTAATGATAGTAGGCGTCAAATTCATCAATGTATGCAAACGTAAGGTTCCCGCTATCTAACTTAAGCCACCAATAGTAAAATATCCCAAGAGACATCGTTCCTGTAGAGGCAGCGATAGTGAAGTCTATATTATAATTATCATATTTAAATACAATACGTTTTTCATTCCCTTGGCCTGATGTTCCCAGTGAGCAGTTAACGCCTGCGTCATTTAAGAAGTTTTCGAAATCATTTACTTTTCCAGAATCTATTATCTCTTTTGATAACTTATTTGTATCACGTTGCTGGCCATGATAGTCAGCGTTTTGAGTTAAGGTTCGGAAGAAAACCATCCCAGATATAAAGTCAGTAAACGTTTTAAATAGAGCCGAGGTCTTGTCGGATAGGTCAAGAACAGAATTCGATTTGATGTATTTTACGGCTGAAATTGGTGAGTCTGTCAGGTTTTTATTTAAGGTTTCAGTTCCGCGAAGGCTGACGCTAAGGTCATTTGATTTTCTGCGGTCTAATTCGACAATATTAACACCGTTAATTTTAACCGTTTCATAAATTGTATCTGCCGCGGAAGACTTTCCGTATGAGTACTCTACCCTACTTTCTTCGAATTGAAAGATGTATTTAAATTCGGCAAGTCCATCGCCCTTCAGGTAGCCATTGAAATAGTTAGCGCTTAGTATCGGATTCACGGGGATGTCATTTACATGACATGTAATGTCTAGTATGGCTAGTCCTAAATTGGATTTACCGCAACCATTTTTTCCGTAGATAATAGAGGTGTTAACTATTCCGTTTTTAATACTGTCAGAATTAAATTCATAGTTTTTTTGGGTTTTAAGATTGAAGTGATACCAATCCTTGAAATTTCTAAAACCTTTTACTGAGAAATTTTCTAACATTTTTATACCCCCCGTTGAATGGAGCTTTAGTCGCTAAGTTAGCTACATACTAACACATCAACATAAGGCTGCCGTAAAAAAATTACGGCAGATGGAGTCTAATGTTTAAGCGGGCTGGGGGGTAAAATGTGCTATCGATAGGCATACTTGTGTAGGTCAGCCTTCTCTGTATATTGAAGGCTTTATGTGATTTGGCGGTACTCAGGGCTAGTCCGCTTTGATGGGTATCGGTTTAAGCTGTACCGTTTGCGAGCAGTAGTCGTAATGGCGAGCCCTTTCACATCGGTGCATGTGGGTACCCTGTCAATGCTGTTATTGCTCACACTGTAGGCGCATCAAGCGGATAGTTAAGTTCGGTGACAAAAAGTAAAAATCCTCCCACCTTACTAGACAAGGGAGGAGGATTTTTTTTCAGGCTCTATTATTCAGAGCTTATTGCTCAGAATTTACCTTCCAACAATTACGATATTACAATCCAGCCAAACCTCCTGTTCCGCTTTCAGTATTACCAAAGCTGTCGATATTCACCCCCATTTTATTCGCAACTGACACCAGCAACTTGGAGTGCGCAGTTCCCTCTGCATACTGTAAATAGCGCCCGGTCGTTAATGCACCCCCTGCCCCACCAGCCATAACAAAAGGCATATTTTTCTGGTTATGGCGGTTGCCATCCCCCATTGCACTGCCCATTAAAATTAAAGTGTTATCAAGCAAGCTGTTGCCATCGGTATCCGGGGTAGCCGCTAGAGAATTAATTAAATACGCCAACTGCTGACACCAGTACTGCTTGTAAGCAATAAATTCCTGAAAATCTTGCCCCGATTGATCACCACCATGATGAGATGATTGATGATGATTTGAGTTAAAACCCGGTAATTTAAATGGGCTTACCTCGCGCGAGAATGTTAGCGAAGACACTGGCGTCATGCCGCATTTAAATGCCAGCACAATAATATCCATTTGCAACTTGGCGATAACATCAAAGTTTTCATCTCGATCCAAAAAGCTTGGCCAACCACCCGGACGAATAAGACCAAAGCCTTCTGGGTTCCAACCCGAGGAGTCACACGCTTCAGTACTGACATCATTGATACGCGCCTGCACATCCAAAATCGCGTTTTCGTGCTCGTCGAGCTTTGCCTGCTCTTGGGTGCCCAGCTTTGTTCTTAAGGCGTTCAGGTCTTCACGTGCGGTCACTAATACGCTATTAGCGCGATCTCGCTCGATGGAATTACCGCCCGAACCAAAAATTGTCTCGAAGGCGTTATTGGGATCATCATTTGCCGCAACGGGCACACTACCAGGCAATATCGTCATACGTTTTTCAGGGGCGGCACCACGGTTGGATGATACCCCCAACTGAATCGATTTAAATGGGAAGCCCCCTCCCAGTTGTTCGCCGAGAAAATAATCGAGGGAAAAATCATTGTCAGCGGTCAGTATCTCTCCCATGCCATCATGCCCACCTAAAGACCCGACCATCTCCAAACCCTCAACGAAGACGCAGTGCTGTTTAACAGACTCAAGCGGGCTGGTCATAGCAGGCAAGGTGAAATTGGTTTCAGTTCCCGAGGGGTGCCAAAGGTCAGGAAAAGAACCGTCAGGGTGATAGAGAAACAAGACTTTCTTGTTCGCCGTTTGCGCAAAGACATTACGCGCCCAAAATGGYGCTGCCATCATCGCRGTMGTCAATGCGCCYTTGCCRATACCTTTAAGAAAGTCGCGCCTAGTCGTATTCATGTTTTTAAAATATTTCATCGTCATGTCGCTCCTTAGCTATTGAGTACTGGATGGTTGCTGTGTGTCGGCTGCACGACGCAGACCAAAAGACTCAAGCTGCGTCAAAGAAACGAGTAAGTCTTGTAAGTTGTAGTTACTGGCTTGGAACATCAAGGTGAGATTATCCAAGGTGTTTTGATCTTGACCGTCTTCCGCGTAACCACGCGTAAAGCGGTAAACCTGACGGGCATAACACGACTTAGCACTTCCGCTACCAATGAGGGTTGCTTGAAGTTCGTTGGCCCCGTCGTAGTGGACATCGCTGGTATCGGCCAGACTTTCCAAGCCAAGAATGTTGCCACCCGCATCGACTGGCCAGCCGTTATCCAACTCACGGAACATGCCTGCGCCATCAAAGGCTTCAAGACCGAAACCGACGCCGTTTAAGAACTTATGACACTGCTGGCACACTGCTGACTCGGTGCGAGCACTAAAACGCTCACGCGTGGTTAAGTCAGGGTCCGGTGCAGGGAAGCTCGTATCAAGATCATCCGGTGGGTTCGGAAGCTGCTGACACATGACATGCCCGCGTACAAAGTTACCACGCGGGAATGGCGCCGACTCGTTATCATGACCGTGGGCCGCCATTACCGCACCCAAGGTGAGAATGCCGCCACGGTTACCGCTAATGTCCGTGACTTTTTGCAGGGCGCTACCGTTAACACCGTTGATGTTATAGAACTGCGCCAGAGCSTCATTCACAAARACATAATCCGCTAGGAATAGCTCATCAAGCWGGCCAGTTGAATCAAAAGCGACATGYTCAACAAASAGRCGCAGCTCTTCWGACATCGCCTCTCGAACCGCACTGTTAAACGCGGGATAAACGCCCGCATCCTTCACGCCAACATCACTCGGCGCTGCGACTAACCACTGCTCAGCAAAGCGCACCACCTGCTCGCGTGCGCGAGGCGCTGTTAATAAACGTATCGCTTGGGTACGCAACTGATCGGCGGTTTGCAGGAGGTTATTCTCGGCGGCATCGAGCAAGGCCTCATCGGGCATGGAGCCCCAGAACATATAAGAGAGAACGGAGGCTATCTCGAATTGCGTCAAACGATAATACTCCCCGTCCAGCTCACCCATCTCAGACTTATACAAGAAGTTAGGCGACAGCAACAGTGCTCGAATCACGGCTTTCATGCCTTGGTCATACTCATCATCGCTGCCACCGTCGCTATATTCGGTATTGAATAAGAGAATATAACGGCTCTCCTCGGCGCTTGTCAGGCTGCGGCGGAATGCCTGCTTACCCATTTCACGAACGAAGTTACGATCACAATTGGGGTTCGTACAGTTTGGAATTAATGCCGCACGATTGTTAGCCACAGCATCATCCGCTAAGGCCTGTGCCGCTGCCATGTAGGCATCAACATGACGACCGGTGACCACGTTAAGTGCGGCATTGGTATCAAAGCCATTGACTCGCGCCTCAAGCGGGAAGGCATCAAGCACCTCGGCGGACGGGGTAGTGCCAAGTAAATCTGTCACGGTATTGCTAAATTCCCAACGCGTCATCAGACTTAGCTGGCGCGGCCCCGGCACTTCTCCGGTAGGCGGTGGATTGCTCCACAAATCATCGGCAATATAATTGGCGACGGCGGCGGAACAGGCGGCATCACAGTCTCCTGCTGCACCTGAGGGCATATTGTTTTCAATGTAGGAGGCCAGCTCGGCTAGATTGCCGCCGGGCACGTTCACCAAGTTTTCGGGATCATTGATAGGAACAAACACAATACCGCCAGACCCATCGACTCCATGACAGCTGGTGCATTGCGCAGCATATTGACCTTCGCCGTCATCGTTGACGACATCACATTCCGACACCTCTTCAATGAGCTCGAATTCAAACCAATTTAAATTGAATCCACCGCTTATGAAATCAGCACGCAAGGTTTGCGTACCAGCGCTCAAACACACATTGCCAGTTTGCGTTACGAACGACTGGGAACCACCAGTGGCCGATACGGTATTGGCATAAATAGGCGCGTTACCCACTGAAAGCGCATACTCGCCTCCAGCGGTGCTAGCTGCAACACGGACACGTACACTGTAATTACCGGTAGCGGGCACATCTAGCCCATACTCCAGCCATTCGTT
>NVXL01000149.1 GCA_002746115.1 Alteromonadaceae bacterium | reverse complement strand
ATCCACTGACAAACACGCGGGATTTTTGCAACCCAAGCCGCAGGAGGATCTCCTGCCGTGTTTGCATGTCTGCGGTGGCTGTTAAGGCAATTCTAGGTACATGGGGAAACTGCTCATGCAGCATATTGAGCTGCAAATAGTCGGCTCTAAAATCATGCCCCCATTGAGAGACACAGTGCGCCTCATCGATAGCAAACAAACTGATCGTCACCTTGCGTAATAGCGCAACCGTACGCGGCTGTATAAGTCGCTCGGGGGCAACATAAAGCACTTGAATCTCACCATTCAACAATGCCTGTTCGGTTGATCGAACAGCCTCAGCACTGAGCATGCTATTTAAGTAGCACGCCCTAACGCCTAACTGCGTTAACGCAGACACTTGATCTTCCATTAATGCGATTAGGGGCGAAATAACAATGCCAACACCTTGACGCACTAACATCGGTATCTGGTAGCAAAGAGACTTGCCCCCGCCTGTTGGCATTAAGACCAGCGCATCCTCGCCACGTATCGCGGTGTTGATAATGTCTTCTTGTTGATCGCGAAAGTCCGCGTATCCGAAGGTGTTTTGTAAGATTGCTTGTGCGTTCATATCCATATGCCCGATTATATAGAAAGCCAGCCCTAATGGCAGCCTTGATTATTGTAGAAATACCAACATCCTGTTCTGTATGTAGATCCTTTTCATCAACAACGTCTAAGCCATCAAATAACCTTAGATTTTTGCAACTCGGTAATCACCGCCTCAGTCAACCCTAACAAGTCACCGTACACATCAGCGTTAAACGCACCCAAATCTGGACCAGGCCACACGGTCTTTCCAGAAGTTTTGGCCAATTTGGGGACAGTAGCAGGGATTTTTAACCACTCACCACCAATATCTACCGATTCGAACATCCCTCTAGCTTGGTAATGCTCATCTTTCATCATGTCTTCTACTGAAAATAGGCCCGGAGGGAACCCGTGCCTCATCTAAAATTGCTAACGCATCCAGTGTGGCCATCTGGCCGGCCCATTGTGATAGAACCCCGTCAATTTCATTCTCTTATTCAACCCGCCCCTGATTGGTGGCACACGTGGGTCAGTCACCAAAACATCTCTTCCATTAGCATTCATCATACGAACAAATATCGAATCTCCGTTGCCACCAAATATTATGTATTTGCCATCGGCGCAACGATAGGTATTGGTCAGAGCCTCCTAGTAAAAATTAACCCTTAGATTCAATTAAATAAGTGCATAGCTTAATTTTGTGGAAAAAATGGTTAGCTACCTGTAAGCTTTATGAACAAAGATGCTAGATTTACGCACTAATTGACACTAATATCAAACAAAAACAGATTGCGAACATAATTGATGCCTGTCAACTGGCCATTAGCCGGGAGCTAGCGCGAAACAAGGGGAAGCGAGGCTATCGCTTTCAACAAGCCCAAAACAAAACAGATATAAGGCGCCGCTCAGCGTCTAAAGCGTTAAATATGACCTCGAAAATGGTTGAACTAATTGAATCAAAGCTTCGCGAGGAATAGAGTCCGAAGCAAATATCAGGCTGGCTTATTGTGGCAGTACTGGCCCAAGGCAACCCATTTTAAAAAGGTGAAGCAGGAAGAGGTTGCCTCTGTTATTGTTAAGCTGAATAATCGTCCAAGGAAGAAACTAGGTTATAAGACACATTCTGAATTAATGGGCAAACATATAGCTGCAATCGCAGCTTAAGCGATTATGCACTTCGGAGTTGAATCTGCGTAAGTATTAACTTCATTGTTTCATAAAAATAAATATACATGGATGAATAAATGTTAAATCGATTAAAAGATACACCGCTCTTATTGCTTATATTGCTTTGTGTGTTTTTTGTGCAGGCCTGTGAAGGTGTGAAACCCGGTGGAAGCAATAACCAAACGCCACCTGGGTGGGTAATGTCACCAAAAAATAGTAATGAATACCAATTATTTGGTATAGGTAATGGCACTACGATTGATATTGCAAGAAAGAAGGGGCTGTTAGATATTGCCGAAAAATTATTGGTTGAAGTATCGTCAAGCTCTACCATTAGTACCAATAGTGACGGGCGATCAGCCTCAGAAAGTTTTAAAGAGTCTATAAAAACACATGTTAACGAGACACCATTAACGCAGTATAAAGTTGATAAGGTTGAGAAGGTTAATGATGGTTACTGGGTTCAAGTTAGCGTTGAGCGCCAGACTCTAATTCAAGAAACGCAAAAACAATTGCTGAATAAAGACCGTGACTTAAGCGACTTTAATGAGCGTTTTATAGCGATGTCGTCGGTTGAAAGGTTTATTAACGCCAATAATTTTGATGAATTGTTAAATAAATCAACCGCGTTGATGGCCGTTTTAAATAGCTTGGGCGTAACTGTAAAAAGCACCCAATACATTGCCTATAAAAAAACAATCGAGAGCGCTAAAAACACTATCACTGTTGTTGTTTCAGGCAGAGGGGATGCTGCGAGCTTAGTTCGAGGTTTGCAGGGCTTGCTTCTAGAGAACAAAGTAAATTCTCCCGATCGAATGCCAACCAAAACAAAACTAGCTGTATTACAGATGAGCGGTGAATATCAATATTTTAATCATTTTGGGCAATATCAGGTACAACAAGATCTTTTAATAACGCTGAAAGATGAGAATGGTGGAGTGGTTTTTAAAGAAAAGTACTCTGTCGCAGGCTCTTCAGTATTAAGTCATCAGTCAGCAAAACGATCGGCGGTTAATCAGTTTTTAGGCGAGCTATCTAATGAAGGATTTTTAACAAAAGTTGGATTGAAATCTAACTATTAAAACATGGAAAGGACGAAAATGAAAAAAATAGCGTTACTATTAATAGCATCTAGTTTGTCAGTAGGTATGTTTGGTTGTGCGATGGCACCGGTTGATCCAGGTTCCTTTTCACTGCAGCAGATGGAAGTTAGAGATGGTGTGGATATAAAAAAGCTTGGGGACAGAATTGATTTAAGCAGAAAAACTAGGGGCAGGTCTCAAGTAGTCATACTGCCTTATGAGGGTAAAAAGATCAGTGCCGCAGATGGCTTGCAAGGTCAGTTAAAAATATCGATTACAGAGGCTGGCGGTGAAATTATTGATCGCGGCTTGAGCAAACAGTTATCTGAAGAGGTAGCTTTGATTGAATCAATGGGTAAGTCAAAGTATAAAGGAACTTCGTTAGCTAACCTTGCTATTAAAACCGACGTTACTAATGTTGCGTTTGAAAAAAGATTTTCTGAAGTTAGGTATTGGAAAGATAAAGAGGGCAAGTCACATAAAACGCCCGCATCATGTAGTTATAAGGCTGAAGTTTCAGCAGTAATGAGTTTTTATGACGTAAATCCATTGGCGCTTAAAAAAACAGTGACGATATCCGGGGCTAAGCGCTCAAGTACAGAAACTCGAAATTCTAGCTGCCCGATTTCTCAAGCACAGATGGATAGCTTGATTGCTCTTGCAGGTCAAGATGCGATTCTTGATGAGGTAGATAAAATCAAAAATGTATTCAGCCCTAAGGGAATTATTGATGAGTACCGCATGGACGAAGGTGGAAAGACGAGCATCTTTCGTACAACTCTGTCACCTGAAATAGGAGCATCGCCTGGTCGTAAAGTCAAAATATGGAAGGATGTAAGCTATACCAATCAATTTGGTAAACTAATAAAAGAACGAACTGTTATAGCTGAGGCAGAAGTGGTTGAAGCTGTTGGTGGCTCTTCTGATTCATGGATTTTGGTAAAGAAGATTGAGCACGCCAAAAAAGTAAAACTGGGTGATACCGTTGAGGTCGACTTTAAGCGGTCATGGAAGGAGCGAATGATGGACGGTGCAGGCCGCGTGTTATAAATTGACTGCTTTTATCGGTAATCAAACATAAAAAAACCTCCATAGAGACGGTTTTTTTATGTTTGATTATTTTTCTTCTTGTTTGATTAGTCGGTACCTGTAAGTAACTCTGTGTAACTGTCAGGGTTAAACGTAATCTTTCAAGCGCTATTCGAGGCCCCGTTGCTTTCAGGGATGGGGCTGATATTTATCTGATCGAGGTCAGATTATTAGTGGTAAATAGACCAAGGCACTGTAATGGATGATGGGTTTGTTACTTGTGATAATAAAATTAACGATATTGGAGGGATCTCAGTATGAAAAAAGTCTCGATGGTAATGTCAACTCTTGCATTGCTCGGAAGTTCCTATTTGGTCAGTTCCTGTTTTCTAATATCCTCTGTTATTGCCGATGAGTTTGATGATGCATTTGCTGAGATGGACCGTCAGATTGCCTCCAATGAAAAAACAAAGCAAGAGCTTACCCTGTCTCCTAGTGGCAAGGTCGATTGTAATCGAAAAGAACTTTCTGAGTACGAGCAATGGAAGTGCCTGCAAGAGAAAGAGTACGAAGCTTATAAACTCGCTTATTTCGAAGCATTAAATGATTATAAAGACAGTATCGGTAAATATTGGGATAAGGTCGAAGTAACTGATAAGAAAAATTGGGTTGAATACTCCGATGATTTACAGACCAAGCGCGTGGTTGATTATGAGCGCAATGAGATTCGCATTAGCGTAATAGACCCAGCCCAAGGTAATGAAGCTATTCAAAAGCTAATAGATGCTAATCTAAAACACATGCTGGAGAAAACTCCGAATACTGCTCGTCAAGCAGATCCAGTATTGAAATCTGTGGGTAGTACTCAGGCGGCGAATGATAAGCAGAGCAAGACATCAATGCTGTCAGAGCTGTTAAACAATCAAAACCAATCGCTAAATGCTAAAGTAGCCGAGCTGAGAAAGACGGCAGTGATTACTCGCGGTGTTACCAGTAATAACCAATCAGTAGATAAAACTACACCTATTGTTGTTACTATCAAATTGCCTAAAAATTCCCTTGGTCGCAGAGCCGCGAAATATGAAGACATGGTGAAACAAAATGCCTCGAAAAATAAACTCGACCCGTCTTTGGTTTATGCGATTATGCATACAGAAAGTGCGTTTAATCCTATGGCGCGCTCCGCTGTTCCCGCTTATGGCTTGATGCAAATTGTGCCAGAATCTGCTGGCCGAGATGTGTCGATGCGCTTGTACAAAAAAGATCAGATTTTCCCTGCTGCGTATCTCTATGATGCATCCAATAATGTCGAGGCGGGATCCACCTATCTTAATATCCTTTATTACTCCTATTTGAAAGGTGTTAAGGATCCATTAAGTCGTAAGTATTGTGTGATAGCAGCCTATAACACCGGGGCAGGTAATGTCGCGAAAGCCTTTATTGGCTCGCGAAAACTGCGTAAGGCGCTTCCAAAAATAAACAGTATGACACCGGAACAGGTATACGATGTGTTGATTGATAAACTGCCTTATGAAGAGACGCAAGAATATTTGAAGCGCGTGGTTAAGCGCCAAAAATTGTACGTGAGCGCCTAAATTGAGCGTAGATAATCAAGAGTCGAGTCGTTGAATATGCAGTTAATGAAAGCTGCTTTATTGCTACTCTGTACCCAGCTAACACAGTGCACTCAAGTCTCTCATACGGCTAATGATATTGAAGTCCCCTGCTGGCTTAATCAGCCAGCTGATGATCACCATATTGGTGCCGTTGGTTTGGCGCGTGATTTAAATATTGGTGGGGGACACCCGGTACAATATAGCCGTCATCGTGCAATGAATAGCGTGGCAATGTATTTGGGTGCTGATCCTGTCGCTGAGCGCCAAGATTTCGATATTAAGAAGGATGTGCAACTTGTGTCAGGGCGGTCTCTACATTTTGGCGATGAGTTTAGTCTCAATGGCTATGTTTACAGTTACGCTAGTTTGGACAAACCAGTTTCTGGTCAGCAGTGCAATATGAGTCAGTGTGATCTCAGTCGCTGTCAGCCCGCTTGGCTATGTGAGCCCAGTAAGGATGGGCGCCCAAGTTTACTTGGCACTAGCTACCGCGAATCAGAAATCCCCAGACAGTACAGCTCGGCTATTAATAATGCTCTAAAACAGCTAGAGCCGMTTTATGGTTTGTCGGTTGAGTCCCATGAAAAGTTTTTTACCGGGCACTCATCGATAGGTACGGCACGAATTTTATTGAGTGACGATCAGGTTACCATGCAGCAGTCTGCGGATGASCTGTCGTTACGTTATATTGTGACCGATTCYTGCTGGCAACAAGAACAACTATTTTTACGAGTAAATTTCCCCGATTTACCGGCACTATCGACGGTAGCACCGGAAGTGTGGATGAGTGAACCAACCGCGTCTGGTCATCGCGGCGCTATTGGCAGCGTTAATGGTCGTGTTGCCAGCGGTTTGTTATCAGACAAAGTGAAGCTGGCGATAGAGCAGGGTTTGGTGGAATTAGCAAAAGCTAAAAATATAGGCATTAGTACAGAGCTACTGAATATTGAGCGTGATCAGGATTTATATCAGTTGTCTGCTACAGTGCAAGATACTGTTGTGTCTTTACATGCAAGAGTAAACGGCATACATTTTACCAATGGGCCGGCAGGTATAGAAGTTTATGCTTGGCTTGTTGAAACTGAAGGCAATACTCCTTAACTAAAATAACGGGAACTCTTATGAAAGTTGTACAATTAGCGAGTCTAGCTCTCGCCAGTAGTGTTTTATTAACCGCCTGTGCTGGCTCACCCCCCACAAAAGAAGTAGCCGCTGCGTCAGATCCATACCCAGAGTGGTTCTACAACCCCATTATCGAAAATGGTTTTGCTGCTGCTAGCTGTGTGCCGATCCCCGGTGTTAATGTCTCTGTTGCACAGAAGCAGGCTACGGCTAATGGCCGCGCTAACTTGGCGATGCAAATCGATGTTCAAGTTAAGGCGATGGACAAAACCTATGATCGCGTTACTACCACCAATGAAGGTGCTTCTAATGGTGGCACGTTTGAAAGTGTTTCYAAACAGGTTGCRAAGCAAAACTTATCCGGTGCTCGTGCGGTTAAATTCGCTCGAATTATCGACGATGGAAACAGAATGATGTGTGCTTTTGTTACTTTAGATCCAAGTTCAACCAGTAATTTGTTTAAAGGTTTGGTTGAAGCCGCTTCAGTTAACTTGTCACCTGATAATGAGGCCGTACTAAAAGAACAATTCTTAGCCTAYAAAGCTCAAAATGAACTTGAAGCAGAAATGAAAAATTAAATTTACTGAACGTAATRAAAAAWGGCAGTTAAAGCTGCCTTTTTTYATTTATTAGCAAGAGGATTTTTTGTKAAAAAANNYATCTCCCCTAAAACACCTCGCATACACRCAGWRAATCGCGCTGGCTTTGCTGAAAAATTCAGATAATATTTCTCWTTTTYARTGATTCYATTTCAGTCKCKGTGAYYCCAAGAATGYTCTCAAGAACTTCGTTTGTATGGTATCCCAAATCAGGACCAGGCCACTCAGTTTTYCCTGGTGTTCTTGTGAGCCGAGGAATAATGGCRGGTATCTTTAGCGGTTTACCATTGATCTCTACTTCTTCGAACAGATCTCTCGCTTGAAAGTGTTCGTCTGACATCATGTCTTCAATATTATATATAGGGCCGACAGGAACACGATTTTCCTCGAGAGTCTGAATTATTTCTTTTGATTTGTTTTGTTTACACCATGCTGAAATGGCGGAATCGATTTCCTGCTCGTGCTTTACCCTTCCAGCATTGTCTGACATGGTGGGGTTTTCTGCCATTTCAGGGTGGCCGGCTGCGATCATCAGACGCTTAAAAATAGAATCACCGTTACCACCGATAACAACAAATTTTTCATCGGAGCATTTATAGGTGTTTGTTGGGACAATCCCGGTCACAGTGCTTCCGCTAGGCTCGCGAATAACACCTGCACCATCATATTCAGGAACAACTGCCTCCATTAGATTGAACATTGCTTCATAGAGTGCTACATCAACCACTTGCCCGGTTCCGCTTTTATTGCACTCAATAAGTGCCATTGTGATCCCCAGCGCTGTGTGAATGGCCGCTATAGTGTCACCAATACTCAGGTTAGGTCTTACAGGTGTTTCTCCGGGAACGCCGTTGACATATCTAAACCCGCTTATGCCTTCAGTTACTGATGCATAGCCGGGCTTTTGTGAATAGGGGCCAGTTTGACCAAATCCAGAGATTCTTGCATATACAAGTTTGGGGTTTGATTCTTTAAATTCTTCTGGCCCAAGCCCCCACTTTTCCATTACTCCCGGTCTAAAGTTTTCGATAACAACATCAGCAGTCAGGATTAGCTTTTTAACCAACTCTCTGCCTTCGTCAGTCTTTAGGTCGATAGTTACAGATTTCTTGTTTCGCCCTAGAGAGTACCACCAAAGCGATGTGCCATCTTGCACTTCTCGCCAACCTCTTATGGGGTCACCCCCGTCGGGTGATTCAACCTTAATAACTTCAGCGCCAAAATAACCCAGGATGCAGCCGGTAAATGGTCCTGCTAGCAACTGACCTAACTCAATAACACGAATACCGTCTAATGGTTTACTCATGGTGATTATCTCAAGAATATTGTGTTTACCCTGTAATTTTACGTTTTACCGCACGCCCTATAAAACGTGTTTTAGTGCCCAAAGCCAGTCGTTTTAAATTGGTTCCAACAATACCTTTGGTAAATCGGGTTCTTTTTGAATAATCGATATTCACATCAACAACAACGGGCATTCCGGTTTTCGCTAGGGCAAGAGCTCTTTCAATAACCTCGTCAATATCCGCATTGCCATTCATCGCAATGAATTCTGCTCCTGTGGCTTTCGCCACCCCAGACACATCGATATCGCCAAGCACCGTGCAGGTTTTTCGACTATAGGGAATATCTTGCGCTTGTGATATTTGTGAAAGCTCGCCGTCATGGAACACGAAAAACACACCGCCTAACTTAAGGCGAGTTGCTGTCAGCAACTCCATACACGTCATGGTAAAGGCGCCATCACCAATGATACCTACCACTTGCTTATCCGGATTTACTAACTTTGTGCCTATGACTGCAGGCACGCAGTATCCCATGCAGTTAAAATCAGACGGAGAAATAAAATGTTTGCTCTGATGAATTGGCATTAGCTCTGCCGTCAAGAACGTATGATTGCCATCGTCCGCTACGACATAATCGTCATCCGCCAAATGGGCACGTAAACTCTTAAAAAACATCCCAGGATTGACCCGTGAGCCACTATCGTGGGCGGCCCACTCTTCTTCATATAAGCGCTTATCTTTGCTAATTTCTTTGGCGATGGATCCGCGTCTATTTTTTGCTTGTGGCCTTTGCTGTAGTACCGACAAAACCTGGGTAAGAACAAAATTCGCATCACCTTCGATGGCAACGGCCGCAGGATAATTGGCATTCAACACACGGTGATCAATATCGATATGGATGAGGTTTTTCGGCACGGTAACACCAAAACTTCCGGTTGGAATTTCTGCAAATCGAGTCCCCACCGCTAACATACAATCACAGTTTTTAAATGCATTGGTAGCTGCCGGCACTGCCGCTGGTCCGAAGCTCATTCCAACATGCAAAGGATGGTTGGCGGGAAACACACTTAATCCTTGTAAGGTGGTGGATACCGGAGCATCAAGCAACTCCGCAATTTGAATTAACAAATCTGTTGCTTCTTTTGCTCCCCAGCCAACAAAAATCCCCGGGGCTTTCGCTTCACAAAGCAAATCCACCGCCCGACCTATACCACCAACATCGAATTCAGATTCTCTATTCCCGGGTTGGTAAACCGGCAGATAACCAACCTCTCCCTTATCCAATTGAATGTTCACCGGGATTTCGACAAACACAGGCCCAGGCAAACCACTAATTGCGGTTTCATAGGCTTTATATATTACCGGAATGACATCCTTATGTTGCTCGATCAATATAGTCTCTTTAGTAACAGGTCCCAGCATTGTATGCTGATCCATATCATGTAGTTGATATTGAAATTGACTATCACTCCTGATACCTCCGGCGATAACAAGCATGGGCACTCCTGCCATATAGGCCTCACCCATTCCCGCTGACGCATAAGATGCTCCCGCCGCCGGCACAATCAACATGGTACCAATAGAGTCCGATGTACGACTAATGGCATCCGCAATAAAGGATCCGGACGATTCATGATTAACCAGCACTGGCTGGATTAATTCAGATTTATTCAGCTCGTCGTAAATTTCGGTATTGTGCACACCAGGAATACCAAAGGTATATTTAACCCCAATCTGCTCCAACGCATATCTAACTAACCAAGCACCCGTCTTTTTCATAACCCGCCTCTAATGTCCAATTCTTCGTCTTTAGGTTCTACGAATACAACCTATCAAGGATTAATAACTCCCGCTATAGAGCGCGCAGCGATGCGACCACTTAATATACAGCAGGATAAAAAGGTGCCTTCTAAGGAACGTATGCCACTGCTTCCACCACCAC
>NVXL01000148.1 GCA_002746115.1 Alteromonadaceae bacterium | reverse complement strand
CGATACAATCCGCATTAAGAATTTCAAACCCCTATTTGAGGTGAAATCCCCCTGCACCCAACTCGCCAGCTAGTCCCTGTCGGATGCAATGGCATCTTACTTTTATAGGACTTACAAATGAAAATTGTTATTGTTGGAGGCGGCGCAGGTGGCTTAGAACTAGCGACATCACTAGGAAGATCATTGGGACGAAAAGGCAAAGCAGAAGTACTATTGCTTGATCGCGCCCATACCCATGTATGGAAACCATTACTCCATGAGGTCGCCTCGGGTTCTCTCGATGCCGAGACTGAAGCCGTCAGTTTTCGAGCACACGCACATTACAACAGTTTTAATTTTAAGGTCGGCTCAATATGTGGCCTTGATAGAAAGCGCAAAGTTATCCATCTATCTCCCTTATTGGACGACGGTGAGGAGATATTGCCGCAACGCGAAGAGGCCTACGATTATTTGGTGCTGGCCATAGGCAGTGTTTCCAATGATTTTGGCATTGAAGGTGTAGCTGATAACTGCATATTCTTAGATAGCATTTCGCAAGCCAAAACATTTCAACACCATTTACTGAATCGTTTTATTAAGCTCAACCGTGATTTAGGTAGGGCCGAGCTTAACCGTAAGCTACACGTTGTCATTGTGGGTGGTGGCGCCACGGGAGTCGAATTATCGGCTGAGCTGTTTAAAGCCAGGCAATGGTTTTCAACCTACGGGCTACGCAATGTCTTGCCAGAGCATTTACAAGTCTCACTAATTGAAGCTGGACCAATACTATTACCTGCACTGAGCGAACGGATTTCATCTGCAGTACTGACCGAATTGGAGCGTTTGGGGGTTAGCGTACACCTATCCACAATGATAACTCGCGCAGAGAAGAATGCACTCATTACCAAAGATGGTACACGTTTTGACGCAGACCTCATGGTATGGGCAGCGGGTGTAAAAGCGCCAAGCTTTTTATGCCAGTTTGACGGACTAGAAACCAATAACGCCAACCAGATTCTAGTAAACCCCACGCTACTAGCAAAAAATAGCTCATCTGTATTTGCTATTGGTGATTGCGCCGGCTGTGAGATGATTGCAGCCGATGGCAAAGTCCACTGGGTTCCACCACGAGCTCAATCTGCACACCAAATGGCGAGTACCGTAGCCAAAAACATACAAAACCTTCAGGCCGGAAAGCCGCTGGTTACGTTCACCTACAACGACTACGGCTCACTTATTTCATTGAGCGATTTCACAGCATTTGGCAGACTAATGGGGGGACTGTCAACGGGCAGCCTAAAAGTAGAGGGGCGCATTGCTCGCATCGCCTACGTGTCACTTTATCGAATGCACCAAATCGCAATACATGGCTGGTTTAAAACCTTGTTACTTACGCTGTCAGATAAGATCAATCGTTTTATTCGACCGAGACTGAAATTGCATTGATTTTACTCTGAACCACCATCAATGGTGTGAGTACCAAAAGCGTTTATGAGGACAAATAGTACTTCATAATGGGTCCGTTAATTGCCTCAGGATTTTCTAGAGACCATAGTTTATCCGATATCCCAGTGGCTATGAGGCGAATCACAGCAGTTTCAATCGCATCCAACACACACAGTTGGGAGGGTTCATTCATCGTGAACCCTGCTTCTGCCTCAAGCAGCCGCTTAAATTTTATAAAACGAAAGACGCCGGTATTAAGCTCCTTCGATAAGATAGATTTGGTCACGGTGACACTATTTAAGATATAACCCGTACGACTATCAACGGCTCGAATATTGACGGTTACCTGATCTACACGATATTTCTCAGATGCTCCGATACCAAAATACTTAATACCCGCCCCACCGGTTTTAATATTAGTGTCGTAACCGACGATACCGCCTTCAATGATGATATTGGCTGACAACAGAGACGGTAGTTTGTGATCTGGGTTATCCCAGCCACCCTCAGCTCGCATTATTTTTCGTTCGGAGAGTATATTTTGCAGACCCTCTCGCTCTAAAGGTACAAACCAACCAGAGTCCTTGAGAGCCTTAACCAAGAAAAAGCTCGCACCTTGTGTTACTGCCGTGGATAACGAACTGGCGGGGCCCGGCTTAAACTGGCCAGTTTGATCACGAAACCCGTATACGGCAACGCGTACCTTACCCTTGGGTTCAGGCAAACTGAGCAGTTCAGAATGCACCTGGTTATTAGCTTTCCATGAACTTCTTTCTAACCCTGGCCCAGCCAGCTTATCCCAAGTAGCCTTGGGGGCCTGACAGGCAGAGAGCAATAAAGTCATCAGAATAACCAGTGCTTTTGTAATTGATATTTTCACTCCAGTCTCCACTTTATAGTACCGTATTGACGATAAAGGTTGTTGAGTCGCCACTAATTTTATCTGTGGTTGTTACACTTAGGGTACCATTTCCCTCATCCACAATATTCACCGTAAAGTCGGTCGTCTCGATCTCACCCGGTATTAGATTTCCGCCTTCGTCAACAAAGGAGTTGGACAAAGTTGACGTTAGCCGATTTAACAACGAACGCTGTAAGCGTTTATTAAAATCATCTAGTGGCGATTCGTCTTCCTGTTCAAGCGCAGGGTCTTTATGAGTATTTTGGGACTGAGCACTGTTCAGTAAAAAATTGCCGTTTAGCGGGCTACCGCCAAATGAAGGGTTGACTGGCGTATAGACTAACTCAGATGCGTTGGCTGATATTGACATCGTGGATAAGATACAGGTTAACCAAATCAAACGAATCATTTTTTTACTCTCACTAAAAGGTTATTAAGCTCGCTATCTTTGAGATGGTTTGATACACGGGCAACCGCGTACTTCCATGCAGCATTCTTGTAGATATTGGTTGGTGTTGTCTTAACTTCAAATACTTTGGTTCTATTCACGAAAACACTCAACAAGCTAGCACTACCCATCGCATTCTCTTCGGTGACAACCAGATTTTCTTTAGTTGTGCTACCGTGAAGAATCCAATATTTAGCGAATTTACGATAGAATATTTTTCCACTTAAGCTATAGGTATGATCAATGAGCAAGTCATTGATCTCATCCTGAGTAGCAGGCTGTGCAAAAACCATTGGGCATTGAAAACAGCCAATCAATACAAAACACGACAGCCTAATATTCATCGTCATCTCCTAAAAAGTAAAAAGTGAAACGTCGTAAACGACGTTTCACTCAAAGGTATATTAATATGGCATACCCGCGAAGCCACTACCTTGATTCACCATGGCAGAATTGCCATTACCTTCTTGAGATATGCCAGCAACATTGTTAGCTCCCATTTGGTTAGTTGAAGCATCATTAAATGCTCCAAATTGAGTGGTGTAAGCCGCATTCGCAAATCCCTCTTGCATCACATGGGCACTATTCATCTCACCATATTGCGCGATGGATGAATGGTTCTGCTCACCCCACTGATCGGTTCCGGCATGATTACCTGTTCCACTTTGCTCAATGCTAGCATGTTGCTCGAAACCACTTTGGAAGCTATTCGCACTATTACTATCACCTTCTTGTGACAAATCCATGCTGTTTCGAACCCCTTCTTGGGTGCTGAAGGATTCATTGGCATAACCTCTTTGATGGGAAGAGAGTGAGTTTTCTGCGCCGTGTTGATCAGAAAACACTTGGTTTGCTCCACCATCTTGAGAAACCGACTGATGATTCGCCTCTCCCTCTTGATACAAATTAACGCTGTTGTATTCGCCAAATTGGTCAACTTGCAGACTGTTGCTATCCCCCATTTGATGGGTGGATGATACATTGCTAAAACCCTGTTGATTTAGCGAAGACCTATTGCCAACGCCTTCTTGGTAGGAATAAGTTTCATTCCCATGACCACCCTGGGTAATAGTATTGACGTTTCCAATACCATATTGGTCTACATAGGCCCGATTCTCTTCGCCTTGCTGCATTACGTTGGCGCTATTCCCCTCGGCTCCGAAAGGAATTAACAATTCATCCGTAGCATGAGCAACAGAACTTAATGCAACAGCAACACTAAAAGCAATTGGAGTAATTTTACGTAATGACATTGGATCACCTTTTTTAACATTAATGGATCGATATTTTTAGGTACTACTATTTACTGATATTTTCAGTAACCTTGAACAACCTGAGCATGCATATAGTCACCCTGCTGAATCACAGCGGAATTTAATCCATGCCCACGTTGTGTTAACTCGATATAATTTTCATTTCCCACTTGTTCTGCCGAAAAGGTATTACCTGAGCCGAACTGGCTGGCTTCAACCTGATTAAAATACCCCTGTTGATGCAGATAGATTTCGTTATTCATTCCCTCCTGGGTAGAAGTAACGCTATTAATACGTCCTTCTTGATAGATCAACGCTATTTGCTCCTGTCCCACCTGTTCTATCTGACTTCGATTCAACTGCCCTTCTTGAATTGCAATCGCATCATTGTAATCACCCTGCTGGTGCAACGAAGCCCAGTTACCTTCGCCAACCAGTTCCGAGTACAAATCCAATTCGCTGGCAACGCTAAAGTTAAAATAGATATTTACTACAAGCAAAGCAATCAACGTAGTTGAGCGTTTATTAGTTTTTAATACTTGTATGTTAAACATGGCTTCACCTATGTAGTTCCGAATAGTTCGGGGTAGTTCGGGGTAGCTCAGTGTGATTTGGTGTAGCATCAGTGTGGTTCGATCTAGTTCCGTTTATCTTGTGATGCAATTCATACTAAGCAGCGAACGTGCCAACCTAAAACAGGACCAAAAATTGACATCCATACTGACATTCACCACAAATATCTAACAAAAAATGTCATACGAACGGTAGGTTTGTCATTATTTTCGATCAACAGGTATTAAGAAAATATAATTCAATAGGCAAACGTCATAAGCCAACTAAAACTCTGGAACAAAAGGTGACAAAAGGTGACGGTATTTATTAGAAGAGGAGAATTTGTGTCAAACCCTGCACTACTCCATGGTAATTTTATTAATTTGGGGTTATATAACAAAATCGAAGAGTGCAGATTCATTTAATTCTATGGGTAATTACTTTTTGAATGGCCCGCAAACCAACGCTCTTTTAACTCCAGGTGGTAGAACATCTAGACCTTGGATGATTTTTTCTCTTCCGATAAGAACATCGACTATTTGGCTCGAATATTTTATGGCACTTTCGCGCATCATCCCCAGCATTGGCCATCCCCATAAGGCAGAAATGGTAACTTCTTCTTGAACAAAATGTGGATCCGTTAAATATGTGCAACTAAGTACGGATTCAACTGCACTCCTATTTGTTTCACTTCCCCCAACCAAATCAATCACCACTGAGCCATCAGGAATCAGCCTTTTCAGATGGTCATTACTGACAAGATAGGTAATACCTCTAAGTTCGAGGGGGAGATCTGCACCATTCACCACCAAATCAACGTCTTTTAGCCAAAAATCAATATTATCTTTTGCTGTTTGGGTTCTCCCCAAAATATGAATATTTTTCAAACCTTCATTATATATTTCATGCATTGCACCTCGCGCCACATTGCCATATCCCAACACCACTACTTTCGCTTCATAAATATCTAATTTTGGTTTATTTTCTTTAAGTAGTTTAATACCGTAACGCGCCCCTGCTCTCCCCGTCTCATGAAGACACTGAATCCTTCGAAGTCCAAATTCAAAAGGCGGATGTGTATTTCTATAATTGGAAATAGCAACACGACCACTTTCCAGTTCAAATTCATGTAGATCAAAAACATTAGTACCAGAACGCTCCAACTTTATTATCAATCCATTGAAGTCATCAAAGTCCTTATTGTCGTAAAAATACAGGGTTTCTCTACCTGTCTCCTTTAGCTCTGCAAACGTTATGTCTTCATGTAGAATACTTAATGCACGTGGATTTCTATTGCCTGCTCGCCTTATCGCTCCTGCCAACCTCTCATTTCTGCCGACAACAAATATAGCTAAATCCCCAATTGTACCGTCAACAACAAACCCCTTTAATGCCTCCCTCATTGCTAACCGTGACAATATTTGTTCATCGGTTTCAATCTTTGGGGATTCTAAAATATCTTCCATAGCGATAACGTTTATTTGATTTTCTTTCAGTAATATCGCGCGCGCAGGGAATGAATGAAAATGTGCCATGCAAAAAAGAGTACAGCCTTTTGCCATTTCCGATATAGAATCCAATGATGGACCTTTGAATTTTACAATCATGTCTTTTTCTTTGTATATCTCACCCGGCCCTTGCATTAAAGCACCATTCTTAACATACTCTTCGTCGTCAAAACCAACACCAACACCTGCTCCATGCTCAACATACAATTTAACACCAACAGCAGTCAGCAGCCCTACATCTGCCGGAGTTAATGCGACTCTTTTTTCCAGGCCACCGGGATTTTCGGGAGAGTCAATCTCTTTTACAAGAGCGAGTTTTTTGAATGCAATTGTTGATTTTTTCACGACAGGCCTTTTTATATTTCACAGCAGATACAGAGGTATCGATTTATATCGAATCTCTCCCTCTGACATCAGCATTCACAGGTCCAGTTAAAAGCCCGCCATATGGCGGGCTCTGATACTAATTTGTACGACTGCTAATCCGAAATTCTTCGTCGTCTTATTAGACTCAACGCTAGCAAAGCAACACCTAATAGAATGAGAGCCTCAGGCTCAGGAACAACGTTAACCTGGCCACGAATCTCACCACCAGGATGCATAACTGTGTGAATATTGATGTACCAAAGCCCCGCCAGCAGATCGTCAATCTGAGAGTCGGAGATCATTGCCATGCCCATGGATGGACTGGAAATATCGCCAATCGAAACTTGAACGCCAGTGTTCTGGTCTGGCAACGCGGGACCATGAAAATGCGCGCTGGAAACTGCACCAGATAAATCCTGCCACCAGATATTCCAAGAAAACATTTTGCTAACATCATCCAACGTCATGTCTGCCATACCCATTCCTGAACTGCCACTTCCGGCACCSGCGTTRGCTTGTGCGCCATCGATAGTAGCCGTMAGATTGATAACCCCTGCACTCGCTGGAACTACAAACATGACACTAGCAACGATGRAAAAAACTCCCRTTAGTACCTTGAAAAATGATCTGTTCATATGCTTATCCTCCATAAAAAGAAAGCCTARTAAATCACGCAAYGGACATGCCAGAGRGCGGCAGGCCACTGRRCATCRTARRGGGGATRWCKARAAAYTCAGRCCCTGCCAAARAGTGTAAATAAAACCGACAGACTCTTAAGAAAGAAAAGGGGATGGATACAAACTGGAATAATGTAATAACAAAAAATATCAGAAAGAAATCATTTCATAAAACGAAGATGGATAGATAGAACCAATCGGATTTTTATTTTAGTGCCTCTTTGAAAGGGGCGTCTTTGGATTCTACTGTTGCTCACCCCTACTCCCACGACTGACCTTAATAGGTCTCATCTTCATGGTGAGCCGAAACAATGGGCTCACCACCATTGGATAGAGACACTTTAAATATAATAGGCCTGCAGCAAACCTGACAGTCTTCTATATATTCCTGCTCCTCTTCTGAGCAGTCGATCAATACTGTAATTTGTTCACCGCAATAGGGACAACTGATTGGTTTTTCACTAAGAGAATTCATGCAATAATGTTATCACGTTTACTAACCACTGAGAGATGCTTATTCCGTGGTTGTTTAGGCCACACTCCTTAACCTTCATTAGCATCCTGACTATCAACCATTCGACAAAACTCTTCATCTTCACGTTTGGCAGAACAGCAAAAGGCACAACCGAAGTCGTGCCCTGCACTAGTTTACGTATTAGGATGACTTGATCAGAAAATTCTTAAAAACACCAGAAGTTAGTGATACAGAACGCCTCATCAATGAAACCAACCATGATACCCATGTCGTGGTCTGTTTCAGTGGGCCGAGAGATCTGAGCATGAACCTTCATCATGTCACGTTTCTTATTTTCGAAGGCGTTGGCACCATCATTACAAGTAGTCATATCGGAGATATCACCCTTGTAGTTGGCTAGGCCTAAAGGATCTGATGTAACCGTATTATAACCGGTAGGATGGGCATCATCTTCACCGCTACCGGTGCCAACAGGTACTTTACTCGAACCCGCAGCATAACCCGCTACCGAGTTACAGATGGTCTCATTCTTAGTCTCGTTCTTCCAAGCAATACTGATTCCGTAATTGTGTATGTGACCACCAATATTTGTCACCTTGTGAGTGCGATCTGATTTCCATTCCCACTCCACATCGGAATAACCCGCCGCAACGAGCATCTCGGAATCATCACATTGATCAATGTCGATCCAAATAGGCCGCACTGACTTTAGGTCGCTAGTTTTCGCGTCTTCCCAGGTGAAAGTATATTCAAAATACACGTCCTTAGGCTCAGGTTTCATATTCATTAGGTGGTAAATCAACCCCCACCGATCACCAGGGGCTATGTAATAACCATATCCGTCCGCCATTTCACCAGCGGTACGCTCATTTCCTGCGGCAAAAACACGCTCGTTTCCACCGGTCAATACACCAAGAAGCTGCATGAGGCCACCACCGAAAAGCGTAGGCCTACAGGTGATATCTTTGTTAGACAAGTTTTGGTTCACCACGTGATGAAGCATGGTGCCGTTATTAAAATTCGCGACAGTACCATCGGCTAAAACCAAATTGGGTTGAATACTAGTTACATAACAGTCTTCACAGGGCGCCACTACTGCATAATCTGCCATGCTCATGCCGATTTTGCTCAAGATGTACTTGCTAATATTGGGTAAACCAGCCATTTCATTGTCGGCTTCACCCGGGCCGTCGGCAGTGGCAGCAGGAAGATGGATAGGCCCCCATCGAACGGTGGAGGTTTGTTCTTCGGCTTGGACTGTACTGGCGCCAAATCCAACGGATACTGCAAGAAGAGCGGCAAGGCTGGCTTTAATTTTTTTCATGTTATTAACCCTGATAATCTGATTATGTATTTTTATTAAAATAAACCGGATAAATCTACAGATTGTATACTGAGAGAACCCACGGAAATCAATAACTTAGACTGAAATAGATAGGGTTAATCAGTATACCAGGCCATCTTTTTATGCCAACTGGTTATGACCTTAGTACCAGAACAGTACCACGAGGCTACTTTATGTCAATTACCTTAGCATTTCGACTGGGTAAATTACTTGCCGGCACACCTTACTAAATAAGGCTGCGGTCATTTTTAGTGCTCCAGGAAAATAACTTCGGCCAGTACTTAGTGAATAAACCTACAGCCTTGATTAGCTCTCCATCGCCTCCTACATCCCGCCTACATCTTTATGGTAGAATGCGCAGTCTTTAAACAGGCCACCAGGCCATCGCGCTGGGTTTACGTCCCAGTTAGCCGGAAGGATGAAACATGAACCCAATAGTAGTTTGTGCACTATACAAATTTGTCACACTAGAGAATCATGAAGATTTAAAAAGCCCCTTGTTAGCAGTAATGCTGGACAACAACGTTCGCGGTACATTATTACTGGCGAAAGAAGGTATCAACGGCACTGTAGCGGGATCTCGAGAGTCTATCGACACGCTGTTAAATTGGCTCCAGCAAGACCCGCGTCTCGTAGATATTGTACATAAGGAATCCTACGACGAAAAAATGCCTTTTTATCGCACCAAAGTGAAATTAAAAAAAGAAATTGTCACTATGGGTATTGAGGGCATAGACCCGAAACAAGTGGTAGGTTCCTATGTTAAACCCAAAGACTGGAATGCCCTTATTAGCGATCCCGATGTCATTCTCATCGATACTCGCAACGATTATGAAGTTGAAATTGGCACTTTTAAGGATGCAATAAATCCAAATACCACGAGCTTTCGTGAATTTCCAGATTACGTAAAGAATAACATGGACCCCAACAAGCATAAGAAAATTGCCATGTATTGCACTGGGGGCATACGCTGCGAGAAATCTACCGCATATATGAAAGAACAAGGTTATAAGGAAGTTTATCATTTGGAAGGCGGGATTTTGAAGTACCTAGAAGAAGTCCCCGTAGATGAGTCACTTTGGCAGGGCGAGTGTTTTGTATTTGATAATCGCGTATCCGTTAATCATGGTCTAGAAAAAGGTGATTATGATCAATGCCATGCTTGTCGCATGCCGATAACCGAAGAAGATAAACTAAACGACAAGTACCAAAAAGGCATCAGCTGTCATCATTGTATTGACGATCAAACAGAAAAACAGCGCAACCGTTATATAGAGCGTCAACGCCAGATGCAAATAGCCGAAACCCGTGGCGAAGCTCATATCGGCAGTGATGTCGTAGACGCCGTTAAAAAACACAGGGCAGAAAAAGAGCACAAACGCATTCAAAGCCAACGAAAAAACAACACCTAAACCGGCTATTCCCGGTTTCTTGATTGGGCCTCACCGCCCAGTCAA
>NVXL01000147.1 GCA_002746115.1 Alteromonadaceae bacterium | reverse complement strand
GCCAAACAATTACCGCCTAGGTTAGAGTGGTCAAATGGCAAGTTTGGAGATGTGAAGTCAAGGGTGAAATGTAAGTCTGCTGGGAATTAGCGAAGATCAAATACTTGAGTTGCTTAGCTGTTGGGTTAAATTAAATCCAGACTTCCGAGAATGGAACTCAAAAGGGGACTCAATAGGGTATTCTTTAGCTTCAATGGATTTTGACGACTGGGAAGAAATGAAGTGTCGCGAAACGATAAAAAACCAAACATTAGATGGGATGGGCGAGTCACTTACCCCGGAATATTTAGCAGGTCTCGATGCACTGTTTTATTTCGCCCGATATTTGGACTTTTCAGAGGGTTATAAGGTTATGTATAATTCCAAGCTACACGATGTGGTGTCTTCTTCATCGGGTAGGGAAGAGATTGCAAGAGATTTTTTGCATATATTTAGTAAGTCCAATCTTATCGATAATTTACTGAAAAGCCTATATTTTCTGAACGCAATCAATCTAGCGGAAACTATTGTGAAACTGTACGACTTGGAAGATGTTTTTGACTTTTTAAGTGATGCGCGTAATAAACGGGATTTTGTTAAAACGGAAATTTGTGGGTTCGGCGTGGCCACCTCTGCATTACCTCCGATCCTGTCCCATCCCCATACATAATCGCCAACAGCCCAACAATCGTTGCACTTGTCGTCATCAACACCGGCCTCACCCTAAGCGCGCACCATTAATCACCGCCTTGCCCGAGGGGCGTATTGGTGTTGCGATGTCTTACCTCGCCAAAATCTGGATGTTTAGTAATGGTCAAAGTGGCGCTAGAGATAGCGCGATGATTTACAGTATTATTGAAACGGTAAAAGTCAATGGTATTGAAACGTTTGTGTTGAGGGTTTCGAAGGCCTTCTGCCGTGGAATGCTGATATCAAATCAGCCGCTTAGCGCGAGATAGTGTCTGTTGATCGCTTACAACGAACACTGCCCTTTAAGGTTTAATATTCGCGTAGTAAACTATGCTAGGGGTAGTGGTATGCTAAGAATACCCGCGAGTATCAATGTGAATAATGTGTATGGGCTGTAAATGAATAGTCAAGGGAATTTTCGCAGGACATCCGAAAGGGTCGCTTGTTCGCTGTGTGAAAGTTTGTGAAACCTTACAGAGAGAGGGGCGTTAACTATGAAAAAATATTTAAATAAGAATTCGCGGATTGATCACATAGCTATCGCCGTTAAAAATTTAGAGCAAGCTTTGTTCTTATATGAAGGCTTGTTTGGTTTTACCGTTGTCAAGCGAAGAGAGATTAAAGGGGTTTTTTCGGGTATGAAGTCGGCTGAGCTAGATGCTGGCGGATTTTCTGTTGTTTTACTTGAGGGGACAGATCCTGAATCTCAAATTAGTCGTTATATTGATGAATACGGGCCAGGCGTGCAACATGTTGCAATCGAAGTGGATGATGTTGAATCGTTGACAGGCACTCTGAGCGAATCGGGCGTTAAGTTTTCTACTAATATTATTCGTGGAGATGGTCTTACTCAGCGATTTACGCAAAGAGATGAAAATTCAGGAATGATGATCGAATTTATTCAGCGTTCGTCGAGCGACAAAGGGTTTGATCCAGCAAGCATACAGAAACTATTTGAACAATTGGAAGCTGATGAGGCTTATTGATTCCGGATTCGACAAGTATTAGCGAGCTAGGCCGACCCCTCAATTAATTACGTGGTTTCCCGGTATTTACGAAAATATAGCGGTGTGACTTGTATTGTCAGTAAGGAACTTAAATAAAGTGTTGTCAGTAAGGAGCTTAAATAAAGTGTTGTCAGTAAAGAGCTTAAATAGAGGTTTAAGTGATCCGAAGTTGGGCGTTATGAACTTCTTAAATGAAGTGGTGCATCGCTATCCCAATGCGATCTCTTTTGCACCAGGGCGTCCCCTTGAAAAGAACTTTGATGTAGAGAAATCTTTCTCTTACATTAAGCGGTATTTAGATAATGCGAATATCGAAAGTGACTCTCAGCAGAGTTATGCCTCTCTTGGACAATACGGGAACACCAAAGGAATTATTGGCGATATTCTTTCAAAACTGATTCTTAATGATGAGGGTATTGTGGCGGACGCAGCGAGTATTGTCGCAACGGTTGGTTGCCAAGAGGCGATGTGCCTATGCTTGCTCGCATTAGCTGCAAACCCTGGTGATGTTGTGCTTGTTGAAGACCCTGCGTATGTCGGTTTGGTGGGGGCTGCCAAAACATTTGGAATCGAAGTCGTGGGGGTGCCAACGAATGAAGATGGCATCGTCGTTGAGCAGTTGAACGCTACAGTAAAAAAACTAAAAGAAGCGAATAAAACGCCGCGATTATTGTATGTGTCCCCAGATTTTTCAAACCCCACAGGGTTTAGCTCAAGTCTTGCGCGGCGTGAGCTGTTGCTGGACGTCACGCGTGAGCTTGATTTAATGGTATTGGAAGATCATGCCTATAATTATTTCTATTATGATGGTGCAAAAACGCCGTGCCTCAAGAGCCTTCCCGGTAGCGAGCATGTTATATACCTAGGGAGTTTTTCAAAATCGATATATCCGAGCGTGAGAATCGGTTATTTGGTTGCCGATCAGCAAGTCAGTCTTGAGGATGGCGAATTTTGTTTTCTGTCGGATGAGCTCTCTAAGGTGAAGAGCTTCCTGACGGTGAACTCATCGGCTATAAACCAGTCGATAGTTGCAGGTTTGATTGTTGATCAAAATTACTCCTTAGTTGATTTTACTGCAAAGCCTCGCGCCGAGCTCAAGCTCAAAAGGGATATAATGATTAGCTCGTTAGCTAAGTTTTTCCCGAAAGAAGAGGTTTGGTCTCGTGAGGTCGATTGGAATGTCCCTGCGGGAGGTTTCTTTATCACTATGAAACTGCCTTTTCATGTGTCTGATGATGAGTTGTTCTCTTGTGCCGAAAAATATGGTGTTATCTGGACACCGATGAGCTATTTTTATGTTGATGAGGTGCTATCAACTAGTGTCAGATTATCATTTAGCTATGTAAGCGACGCACAGATTGTCGATGGTATCGAGAAGCTAGCGTGCTTTGTCCAAGAGCAGTGTGCTCGTTTGAGTAATACCGGTGTATAACTACAGCGGGGTTTCTTTGATATGATGTTAAGCGATTTTATTGACTTACTTGGGGCGCCTAATTCATGAGCAGAAAGCCGTTTCATTCATCGTTGGACTTTGTGGCGCCAGCTAAGCGTAATCTGCCCAAATTTGCTTTTGACTTTATCGAAGGTGGCTCGGGCGATGAAAAGGCTGTACGGCACAATGTCGAATCATTTGAAAATCTAAAGCTAATTCCTCACCTAAGGTCAAAGCTTGGCGATACCAGCTTAAATAGCCGTATTTTAGGTTTGGATTACGCGGCGCCCTTTGGTGTGGCTCCGCTGGGCTTGTGTGGTTTGATTAACCCCAAAGCCGACAGTATTTTAGCCAAGGTAGCCGCAAAATATAACGTTCCCTATGTTATTAGCGCCGCGTCAAATCAATCAATTGAAACTATCGTAAAAGCCGCCGGTGTTCCCCCTTGGTTTCAGCTTTATATCCCTAATGTGAAGGCTCAGCTAAGTAATTTACTTAAAAAGGCCGAAGCGAATGCTTGTCCTGTGCTTGTTGTTACTGTTGATACGCCTGTGCCGGGTCGGCGATTGCGTGACCTCAAGAATGGACTCAAGCTGCCGTATAAACTGAATTATGCCAATGTCGTTGAGGCGATGAAACATCCCTTATGGACGGTAGACCGCTTGTTGGCTGGTAAAATCATATTTCCGAATTTTGACGATGCGGTGAGTGATAATCCTAATTTGACGTTTCGTGATCTAGTCGCAATGCAAACGGGTGGCGACTTGAATTGGTTGGTCATCGAGAAAATTCGTGAAATTTGGAAAGCTAAATTAGTGCTAAAAGGTGTTTTATCACCTGCGGATGCCGTCCATGCCCAGAAGTTGGGGGTGGATGCGGTCATCATCTCAAATCATGGCGGGCGTCAATTAAACGCTGCGCCGGCACCGATTAACATGGCACCGATTTTTTTAGACGCGGGTCTAAAAAAGGACTTCTTAATGTTGGATTCTGGTATCAGGTCTGGTGAAGATATAATCTCGAGCTTGGCTCGTGGCGCCAGCTTTTCGTTTATGGGGCGGGCGTTTCTCTATGCGCTTGCGGCCAATGGCGAGAAAGGTGTAGAAAATTTATTCGATATTATAATCGATGAATTATCGGTAAATCTGAAGTTGTTGGGGCTTGACTGTCCAGCAGATGTTAGCGCTAAGAATAGTTTTGGCGGCTGATTTTAGTTTTAATTTTTTATAGCGGAGTAGGAATCAATAACGTGAAAAATTCACAAGTGGTTATGAAAGGGCAAAAAAGTGCTTAAAAGAAACCCTCTGTTGTTTCGTTTTTTAATTGTCGTTATTTTCCCTGCGTGTGCGGGTATTCTATTTCTGTTTTTGGATCTTAAGTCCAGTATTACCCCGTTTTCAGGGGATCTGACGGTTGAAGGGCTAAATTACCCGGTCTCGATCACGCATGATAACTACGGGACGCCCAGTATTGTTGCCAAAACGGATCACGACGCATACTTTGCTCTTGGTTTTAAGCATGCAAGCGATCGCTTGTGGCAGCTTGAGGTGCAACGTCGATTGTCTCAAGGGCGATTGAGTGAATTGTTTGGCGCGGAGACTCTCTCCACCGATATTACAATGCGTAATTTTGGTTTACATCTGGCCGCCGAACAGTCTTTGCCTTACCTTAAAAAAACTACCGTCGATGCACTGAGTGCATACGCGGATGGTGTTAATGCGTGGACGGCTCAGGCATCGAGCTTACCTGTTGAGTTTCGCATGCTAGGTATTCAGCCGGAACCCTGGACAGTGACGGATTCCCTCGGCTGGCAGAAGGTGTTTTCGCTTACGCTCAGCGGAAATATGATGGATGAATTACGCAGGAATCAACTGCAAAACACGCTTACCCCTGAGCAGATGCAATATATTTATCCTTATGATCCGGTTGATAATCTTGCAGTCGATGGCAAACTTGCTGAGCCTTCTACGGATGAGCGTCGTTTAATCGCCGAAGCAATGTACAGTAGCGTGATTAACAGCAGTATGATTAACGATAGTGGTTTAATAGATTTCGGCATTGGTCATTTATTTACCGGTAGTAACGCTTGGGTCGTCTCAGGGAAACATACAGAATCCGGTCGCCCGATTATCGCAAATGACCCTCATGTAGGGCTCCAACTTCCGTCCCTTTGGTACGCCGCCGCCTTGAAAGGGGACAGGCTAAATGTTTCTGGTATGACCTTAGTTGGCTTGCCGATGGTTGTTTTTGGTCAGAACGCAAAGATAGCATGGGGCGGAACAAGCTTGCAAAGCGATCAACAAGATTTATTTATTGAAACCACCTCACCGACAAAGCCTAAGCAATATTTAAATGGTGACGAATGGAAAACTTTTACGCTACGCAAAGAAAAAATAAACATTGGCGCGGGCTTTCCCTCGTTTCTGCGTGAAAAATTAAATCCCGTTGAAATTATTGTTCGTAGCACCGAGCGTGGCCCTGTTGTTAGCGATATACGCAATGAAACAAGCGCCGTGATTAGTTTACGCTGGGCAGCGTTAGACCCTGAAGACCATACTGTTGATGCTTTTATTGATGTTCAGTACGCCCATAATTGGCAAGAGTTTCGCGCATCGTTAGCGCAGTTAAAATCTCCCGGGTTAAATTTCTTGTATGCGGATCGAAGCGGTAATATTGGGCTTCAGGTCGCGGGCATGATGCCTAAGCGCGTAGAAGGTGTCGGTATTTTGCCGCTTATAGCATCAAAACAAAATGATTGGCAGGGTTATCACGACTTTGAATTATTGCCGTCAATTTACAATCCTGAAGCCGGATTTATTGTGAACGCTAACAATAAAATAAATCACTCCCCAAGTATTGTTGTCTCGCACGAGTGGGCTTCAAGCGCACGTCATGATCGAATCGAGGCGTTATTACAGGCCTCTATTGATAGTAAAAAGCTGATATCAATAGCGGATATAAAAGCTATTCAAGGTGATAGCAAAGATTTGACGGCCCAAGCGTTATTGCCCGTGCTTCAAAATGTGCCGCCTCAAACGCCCCAAGAAGCCGATGCGATTGCAATATTAAAAAGTTGGGACGGAGCCTTCGATCCAGAATCTGTCGGCGCCACATTGTTGGCTACTTGGAGTTATTACCTAACCCACGAAATATTTGATACAGCTTTGACGCATAGTTGGCAGCGTCCAGAAGAGTCCGCTTTATTGCTCTCGTCTTTAGGTCGTTTAACGTGGGATCAGTTGGCGAAAATTCTCATCACCGACTCTCACGGTTGGTGTGAATTGAATCAAAGCACAACTTGCTCAAAAGAATTACAGCGCACTTTGGCGCAAGCTTTAGCACAATTAGAAAAGATTAGTAGCACGGCGAATGTCTCTCAGTGGGAGTGGCGCGAGTTCAGCTCTGTTGAGTTTGTTCACCAGCCACTGGGTAACGTGAAAGGGGTTGAGTGGTTGTTTAAACGAAGCGTCGACGTTGTCGCATCTCCCAATAGTATTAATGCGGCAAACATCCYYTTTGATCCGATGAAAGGGTTCACTCAAAAYTTTGGTGCAAGTTTCCGGCAGGTGTTTGAGCTGGATGACAATAAMAGTCATTGGTACATGCTTAGTACTGGGCAATCCGGAAATATTATGAGTGAGCATTTTGATGACATGATACTGCCGTTTTCACGGGTTGAGCTAACGCAATTCGGTGTTGAACACCAGCCGGGTGCCGCCCTTAATCTTGTTCCTTCAAGCGAGTTGTAACAATGAAATTATTAAAGTTGTTTTCGTCGTTTGCACCCAATAAAGTCTTCTTGGCGATACTCGCAGGCGCGATATCCGGCATTGCTTATGCGCTATTAATTCCCGTCATGATGACGGCATTAACTGTCGTTCCTAATGGTTTGTCTGCGTCGAGTGAGCAAGCGTATCAGGTGCTTGGTATCGAAGTTGCACACCCGAAGTTTGCCGCGATGTTTTTGATTTTATGTATTGTCATCCTAGTAACACGATCCTTCTCTCAGGTGTTTTTGGCGACAGTGGCAATGGACGTTACTAAACGTCTACGCAAGAGCTTATAYGAGCGTATCTCGAATACATCAATTTCCGATCTTGAACGTTGTAGCAATGGTCGGCTGATTCAATCCATGACCAATGATGTGTATCAGATTGTCTCCGGCGCGGGGCTGATACCGGATTTGTTAATCCAAATATCGACACTGCTGGGTTTGATGGGCTTTCTTTATTACGTTAGCGCCAAGGTGTTTATATTTGTTTTATGTACGATTGTTTTTGGCGGCATTACCTTTCAGCTTATGATGTTGGTTGCGGTGAAGTATTTTAGGCGTTCGCGCGAACATATGGACCTTCTTCAAGAGGGTTTTAAGGGGCTTGTCGAGGGCGCGAAGGAGTTAAAACTCAATCAAAGCAAACGCCGACACTTTATGACTGATCAGTTGTTACAGCAAGAAAATTATGTAATGCGGTCAAATAAGATGGGCTTTTACATTATGCAAGTGGCAAGAAACTACGGCGACATGATTACATTTTTTGCAATGGGCATCGTAGGTTTTGTCTATGTGAATTATCACGTCATTTCTTCTGTGGAGCTTGCTGGAGTGCTTATGGTATTACTTTATATTAGTGGACCAGTTGCCGCAATATTAAACATATTACCGGAGCTTGCACGAGCGAGAGTTTCATTGGTTAAAATTGAGTCTTTATTTGATGATTTACCGTGCGAGACCGCCAGTCTTGAATTACAGACAGTTCCCGAGTGGGACAGCATTCGTTTGAAGTCCGTTTGTTATCAATACCCCAATAGTGGGTCCGGTAGCCATGTGTTTAGTGTGGGGCCTGTTGATGCGTTGATAAAGAAAGGTGAAATAACTTTTATTGTCGGTGGTAATGGCAGCGGAAAATCTACTCTCGCCAAGGTGATTAGTCTTCATTATCACGCGAGCAGTGGTGAGATGCTCTTTGGGGATACGCCTTTGGGCGATGAGAATATCAATAGTTATCGCCAGAAAATGGCCTGTATATATTCTGATTACTATCTGTTCAAACAGTTGTATAGCGATTTCTCGAAAGAAAAAAAATTGCAGGCGCAAGTGAATTACTATCTCGAGGTGCTGGAGTTAAAAGGTAAAGTCGAATTTCACGAGGGTAGCTTTTCGACATTGAATCTATCCGATGGGCAAAGAAGGCGTCTGGCTCTACTGGTAGCATTTTTAGATGATAAAGATTTGTATATCTTTGACGAATGGGCGGCAGATCAGGATCCTGAATTTAAACAAATTTTTTATTTTGATATCTTACCTAAAATTAAGGCCCAGGGAAAAGCCGTTGTCGTAATATCGCATGATGATCGATATTTTGATGTCGCTGATCAACTGTTAACAATGGAAAGCGGAAAACTTGTAGGGAGCTAGTATCGCTCTATACTTTGTTTGAATGCTGAATTCAGTTATAAATAACGTCTAGTAAAAGCGCATAGACGAGAGGAATGGTATGCAATCGGTAGTTGATTTTCTTAAGGTTTATTCGCAGACAAAACCTGACGACATCGCTTTTACATTTATTGAAGATGATGGCAAAAAAAGGCACATTACATTTAACACCTTGCATCAGACCGCACTGTCGGTGTCAGCGTGTTTACGCTCGCGGGTTCAACCTGGCGATGCCGTTGTATTATTATTCCCTCAAGGCCTTGAATACATTCAGACTTTTATCGCTTGCTTGTATGCTGATGTCGTGGCTGTACCTTTGTATCCGCCCCGGAGCCGAAATCATACCGATCGAGTGTTTGCGGTCATTGAGGATTGTAATGCCAAATTAGCATTAAGTAGCGATGCGAATAAAACGATTCTTGATAAGGCTTTAACGTCGTTACCGCTTATTGGATTTTCTGAGCTTACTGCTGAAAAATCTTTGCAAAACGATGTGAAAATCAATCTAACAGACAATGTAAAAGACATAGCACAAAAAACAGTCGGTACGGCTATCGACGCAGACCAGTTAGCGTTCTTGCAATATACCTCTGGCTCTACCGGTTCACCGAAAGGCGTGATGGTCTCTCACGGTAATATTATCGCCAACCTAAAATCCTTGCAGGAGGCGACAAACTGTACAAAGGCCGACGTTTTTTGTAACTGGCTGCCGCTGTTTCACGATTTAGGTTTAGTGAACACCGTCTTGCTGCCTATCTACTTAGGCTGTCATTCCATTTTAATGTCCCCCGCGCGGTTTATTAAACGCCCATTAGCATGGTTTGAAGCGATTAGCGACAGTCAGGCAAGCATCTGTGGAGCGCCAAATTTTGCCTTTGATCATTGCATTAGTCGCATCCCCGAGGCTTTGCCTGACAACGTTAACCTGTCATCGTGGCGGGTGGCGTTTAATGCTGCCGAACCGATTGATATCGGCACCTTACAAAAATTTACGCAACGCTTTAGCGAGCTAGGGTTTAACGAATCTTCTTTTTATCCTAGTTACGGAATGGCCGAAGCGACGGTGTTTATTTCCGGTTGTGCTTCATCGCCATCAATTRCCCATCAATCATTCAATGCTGAAGATCTAAAAGACGGGCGCGTGAGCATTGATCACGAATCGCGTARTAAGCGTACYTTRGTGGCTTGCGGTAAAGCACAGTCTGAGCATTGCCTTAAARTTGTAGAYGCTAGCTCACTAGAAGCCTTACCTGAAGGTAAAGTGGGCGAGGTTTGGTTTGCAGGGCCAAGTGTTGCGCAAGGTTATTGGAATGATACTGAAAAAACACAGGCAAGCTTTGGCGCCCGATTGGCACATGACGACCGCGCATACCTGCGTACGGGCGATCTTGGATTTATACATCAAGGCGAGTTGTTTATTTCTGGTCGTATTAAAGACGTCCTAATTATCAAAGGCAGAAATTACTACCCACAAGATATCGAGCGCACTGCATATATGTCATGCAAAGGCTTGAACCAAGGCGGTGCTGCCGCTTTTGAAGTTGACGGGCATGCAGTGCTAGTTCAGGAAGTGGATGTTCGCGCGGTAAAACAGTTTGATTATTCATCCGCGTGTAAACAGATTCAATCTGAAATATTTGAGCTGTTTGAAATATTTCTTGAAGACATCGTTTTTATTCGTGCAAGAAAAATCAGTAAAACTTCCAGTGGTAAAGTCCAGCGGGCTTTGACTAAAAAACAATATGTGTCCGACGATATTGTTGCTTTATACCGCTTAAAAGAACATAACGCTAACATAGTTAGCCAGTATGTGGCGCCGACGAATGCGCTAGAGGCGCAACTCTGTGGCCTGTGGTGTGACGTCTTGGGTTTTGACGGTAATAAATCCGCAGCCATAGGCGCCAACATAGGCACAAGCATAGGAATAGACGATAACTTTTTTATGTTAGGTGGGCATTCGTTATTTGCCACACGGTTAATTGCTAAAATCAATGATACCTTGAACTGCCAAATAACAATTCGCGACTTATTTCAGAGCCCTACC